>NZ_VWWK01000205.1:0-11288 GCF_011753035.1 Burkholderia sp. Ax-1720
CGTTCGGCATCGGCGCCGCGCGGCGCGGCTTGCGCGACGCTCGGCTGGGCCGGGCGCGGGGTGGCCTCGACCAGCTCGTCGTCGGCGTCGTGGTGGGTGAACACCAGCACCAGCGCGCAGGCCGCGAACAGCGCGGCCATCACGATGTGCTTGGGCTGCGGCTTCTTCATGGCGCGCCTCCCTCTAGCGGCGCGGAGGCGGCCGAGGCGGGCGCGGCACCGGCCGGCGAGACGATCGCGATCTCGGTGAAGCGGCGCGTCGAGCCGCCGGGCTGGGCGCTCAGGTCGATCACATGCACCGGCGCGGCGGCCGAGGCGGGGATGGCGCTCGCCGCGGGCGTCGTATCGATGGGCCGGGATGGCGCTTCGATGGCACGCGTGGGCGACGAGGCGGAAGCGGCGGCCGGGCGAGCCGCGACGGCGGAAGCGGGTTTTGCTTCCGGGGAATGGGGCGATGGAGCCGATGCGGTAGCTGCGGCCAGGGCTGCCATGCGTGCCGAGCCGCCGAGTGTCGCCTTGGCTTGGTCCGCGTGCGGCGTCGCCGATTCGGCGGCCAGGGCCGCCATGCGCGCCGAGCCGCCGAGCGTCGCCTTGGCTTGGTCCGCGTGCGGCGTCGCCGATTCGGCGGCCAAGGCCGCCATGCGTGCCGAGCCGCCGAGCGTCGCCTTTGCCTGATCCGCATGCGGCGTCGCCGATTCGGCGGCCAGGGCCGCCATCCGCGCCGAGCCGCCGAGCGTCGCCTTTGCCTGATCCGCATGCGGCGTCGCCGACTCGGCGGCCAAGGCCGCCATGCGCGCCGAGCCGCCTAGCGTCGCCTTTGCCTCGGCCGCCTGCGGAATCGCCGAGCCAGCCGCCTTCGCGTTTTCTGGCTTCGCAATCACACCGGGAGCCGAAGCGGCCGATGGCATCGTCGCCGCGCGCTTCGCTACCACGCCGCGAGCCGGTGCCGCCACCGGAACCGGCATCGCGATGCCAGCCGCGCCAGGTGCGGGCGCCGCTCGACTTGCCGTCGCCGGCGCCACGGGTTTCGTGTCGCGCGCGACGGCGGCGTGAACCGCCGGCACCGCCGGAGACACCGTCTCACCACGCTCGCCCGGCTGCCGCGCTGCGTGCGTTGCCGTCGCCAGCGCCGGCAGCGTCACCGGCGACTTCGGCACCGACGTCACCGCGCTCACCGGCTTGGCCGCCGTCGCCTCGCCATGCGCCTGCGCATTCACCGGCACCACCGCCAGCGGATGCGGGCTCACCGCGCCCGAGGTCGGCAGCGGCACGAAACCGTCACCGGATGCCAGCGCGCGCCGGGTCGTATCGATCGTCGACGCGGCTTGCGGCATCGCTGCCGCCGACTTCGCCGCAACCGCCGAAACCGCGACCGCCGCCCCGCTCGCCGAAGCCGCGCTTGCCGCCGCCACCCCACTCGCAGGCGCACCGGCCACCGCCGTCGCCGAAGCACCGGAAGCCGCCCCCGCCGCCTCGATCGCCGCCACCTCCGACGCGCTCAGCGGCGCGATCGTCACCGGTCGCAGGAAAGCCGTGAAGCGCAGGTTCGCCTCCACGCCGGCATCGTTGGCCGAGCCGCGCTTGAAGCGCATGTCGTCGAGCGCCGCGTAGGGCACGGCCAGCAGCACCTTCTCGCTGAACAGCCGCAGCTTCGCGTAATCGCCCTTCACCGGCAGCACGATGGTGTAGGTATCGAAGCGCCCGGGCGTGTCGTGCCCCGGCTTGTACTCGGCCTTGTCGAGCGTGACGCCGGCCGCGGCCGCGGCCTCGAACAGGCGCGTCACGATCTCGCCGGTGTGCGCCGAATCGCCCAGCCCGCGATAGAAGCCGGCCAGCCGATCGGCGGCCAGCTCGGGCGCCGAGATCACCGGTTTGGGCGGCGGCAGCGTGGCCAGGCGCGCCGCCGAGCGCGTCTCGTCCTCGACGCGTGCGGCCATGCCGGGCAGCACGCCGAGCCACAGCAGCGCGGCGCAGACCAGCGCCGCGCCGGCCGCCAGGGGCCCGGTGCCGAAGCGCGCCAGCGCGAGGCGCAGCCGCAGCAAGCCGCGCGCGAGGGATTGCAGGTTCACGATCCGCTCCCCCGCCATTGCACCTCGACCTGGAACCGCAGCACCGGGTCCATGCCGTCCTTCACGAGCTCGTGCCGGGTCAGCGTCACGCGGCCCAGCAGCGGCTGCCTGCCGAGCGCGGCCAGGTAGTCGAGCAGGTCCTGGCTGCCCGCGCATTCGGCCTCGATGCGGATCAACGCGCGCGCCGGCTCGGGGGTGATGCTCATCAGCGCGATCTGCGCCGGGGTGGCCGCCTCGATCGAATCGAGCAGCGCGTCCCAGGGCAGGTTCAGGCGCGCCACCGCCAGGTTGACGGCCGCCGCCTGCTTGGCGTCGACCGGCTCGCGGTGCACGCGCTGCGCCGCGCGCAGGATCCGCTCGTTGCGCTCGACGATGCGCGCGGTCTGCGCGTCGAGCGCCTGCAGCCTGACGATCAGCGTCTGCGCGCGCCACGCGGCCACGCCGCACAGCAGCAGGCCGACCAGCGCGAGCCAGCCGGCCGCGCCTCGCCGCACGCTACTGCTCCTGCGTCTGCACCGACAGCCCGCGCAAGGGCAGCGGCTTGCCGCCGGCCGCCCCCGACGGGACCACCCTGACGTCCAGCCTCGCGCTCGCGGCGGCGCCGCTCAGGTTGGCGAACGCGCCGAGCGCCCTCGGCAGCGGCAAGGCGAAGGTCGCGTCGTGCGCCATCTTCATGCCGTGCATGGTCGGCCCGAAGAACGCGACCGTGCCCGCGTAATACGGGCTGTCGGCCTCGACCCGGGTGACGTCGGCGGGGGCGTTGACCAGCACGTCGAACTCGCGATCGATCGAATCGCCTTCCGGACGCGGCAGCGTGATGCTCGCGATCGGCGCCGGCTGCTGCTCGTCGCCGAGATACGAGCGGATCAGCTCGGTCGGCACGGCCACCGACGCGCCCGAGGCGCTGAGCACGCCCTTCAGGCCCAGCGCCTTGCGCGCCGCCCGCTCGCGCTGCTCGCCGGCATCCAGGCCGAAGCCCGGCTGGTAGTCGTAGTCGAACTTCGACATGTTCACGTAGTCGCCCGCCGAGCCCGATACGTATTGGCCCGCGCCATTCACGTAGAACAGGAACGGGTCCGAGGCGAACGAATTCCAGTCGGCCCCGGTGGGCAGCGTCGGCCGCCCGTAGGCGAGCTGCTTGCGGGTCCAGACGTCTCACAGCCGGTCCATGTTGGCGTGATGCAGGAAGAAGATCGGGTCGACCGGCGAGAGGAAGTTGGTCATGTTGCCGAACGGCCCCGGCGACACCGGCCCGACGCCGCCGATGTAGTTATGCACCTTGTTGTGCGGCAGGCCCTCGAGGATCGAGAACTGGGTGGTGCCGTCGGGCTGGATCACATGCGAGCTGGTGCGCGAGCTGGTGAAGCTGTTACCGATGTCGGGGCTGTAGAACAGCGTCGGCTGCAGCCCGGAGCGGATCACGCCGGGCGACACGTCGTAGGCCGTCTTCGAGTCGAGTTTCGGATTGTCGCGCGACAGGTAGCGAGCGCCGCAGGTGATCGCATAGGCCATGTTGCCCGAGATGCCGGCGTTCATCGAGGCACTGAAGCCCGTCACGTCATCCCAGAGCTGGTTGAACACGGCATAGCCCCGCGCGCGCTGCTGGGCGCGCTGGAAGCCGGTGAGCCGGTTATTCCAGTAGTCCTGCAGCGCCGGCTGGATGAAGCTCGTGAAGCGCGCCAGGTTGCCCGTGTAGGGCACGTAGGCGGCGTCGGTCGGCGTCAGCACGCCGTCGAACATCGCGGCCGGGATCTCGGGCAATTGCGTCCAGTCCCAATAGGGCAGCGCGAACGAGGCGTCGCCGCTCAGGTTGCGGATGGTCTGCTCGAAATAGCCGATGTAGCCGCGGTGCCAGACATAGAACCACCAGTTGCCGTGCGGGCAATCCATCATGTGGATGAAGGCGTTGCGAAACCAGTTCTGCGGATGCGTGGCCGGCAGCGCGAGCATCGCGGCGATGCCGCGCGCATAGCTGCGCAGCATGCGCTGGCCGTCGGCGCTGGTCACGTTGTAGCGGCGGTAGCGCGCCGCCGCCGCGTTCGCGGCCTCCTCGGCAAACACGCGCTTGCCGTTCAGCATGAGCATCGATGCGCCGACGGCTGCCCCGGCCGTCATCAGAAAATCGCGGCGTGTGGTGTTCGACATCCTGTGGTCCCTCCTGGCTTTTCACGAAATCCGTGGCCCACGGCAGATCGCGGGCACGGCCGTCTGCATGCGCGACGCGGCAAGATGCGCGGCGCGCGTCCTTCGACATCAAACGGGAAATGCGAATGCCTGATCGACAGGAATCGTCCGGATTCGAGATCCGGTAAATCGTCGAGCGATTCGCCGGTGGACGGATTCAGGATTTTGTTTGAATGGATAGTAGGAGCGGGATCGACGGAAATCAACGAAAACAATCACACCAACGGCAATCTCGATCCGGACGAAAGCCTTGCAGGCACTGGCTTCGTGCGATTTACTCAATGCCGGCGCCGGTCGTTTTTATTTTGGAAACGAAGATCGAGATAATCGCCGCTCCTCGGGACGAAAAATCCTCGATTAACAATTACCTATGTTTTCCGATTCGCGAACGGAATCGAAAACAAGTGAAATCGCGACCCGCTCGTCACCATTCATGGGCCGGCATGCGCAACGGGCGGCACCGCTTCCGGCGCCGCCCGCTTTCGATCCGGCGAGTCGGTGGCTCAGCGCTCGCGCCGCCCCGCCGCGAGCGCGGCCGCGCCAGCCGCCGGCGTCGCCTGCCGCGACTGCCGGGCCAGCACCAGGGTGAGCACCGCCGACAGCGCGAGGCTCGCGCCCACCACGTAGAGGCCGGCCGCGTAACCGCCCGTCACGCCCTTGAGCCAGCCGATCGCGAACGGCCCGACGAAGCCGCCGAGGTTGCCGATCGAGTTGATCATCGCGATCCCGGCCGCCGCGCCCGAGCCCGACAGGAACAGGCTCGGCATCGCCCACAGCGGCGCCTTGGCGGCGCTGATGCCGACATTGACGACCACCAGCGCGGCGATCACGCCGACGATGGTGCTCGAGCCGCCCGCGAACACGAAGCCGACGCAGGCCAGCGCGCAGGGAATCACCACGTGCCAGGTGCGCTCGCCGCTGCGATCCGAATGGCGCGCCCAGAGGATCATCGCCACCACCGCGAGCACGCTCGGGATCGCGTTCAGCAAGCCGGTCTGCAGGCTGCCGAAGCCGTATTGGCGGATGATCAGCGGCGCCCACAGCCCGAGCGTGTAGAGCCCGGCCGAGGTGCCGAAGTAGATCAGCGCGAGCGCCAGCACGCGCGGGTCGCGCAGCGCGGCGATCGGGCCGATGGTGTGGCCCACGCGCGCCTGGCGCGCATCGGATTCGCCGCGGAGCTTGTCGATCAGCCAGGCGCGTTCCTCGTCGGCCAGCCAGCGCGCGTCGGCGGGCCGGTCGGTCAGCGCGCGCAGCACCACGAAGCCGAGGATCACCGCCGGCACCGCCTCGATCACGTAGAGCAGTTGCCAGTCGGCCAGGCCGAACATCGGCGGCAGCTGCATGATCGCGCCCGACAGCGGCGAGCCGAGCGCCGTCGAGATCGGCGCGGCCGCCATGAACCAGGCCGCCGCGACCGCGCGCTGGCGCGTCGGGAACCACTGCGCGAGGTAGTAGATGATGCCGGGGAAGAAGCCCGCCTCGGCCACGCCGAGCAGGAAGCGCACCGAGTAGAAGCTGGCCGGCCCGGTGACCAGCGCCGAGGCCGCCGAGACGATGCCCCAGGAGATCATCACGCGCGCGATCCAGACGCGCGCGCCGACCTTGCTGAGGATCAGGTTGGACGGCACCTCGAACAGGAAGTAGCCGATGAAGAACAGCCCGCCGCCCAGGCCGAAGGCGGTGGGCGTGAGGCCCAGCTCGGCGTTCATGGTCAGCGCGGCGAAGCCGACGTTGACGCGGTCCAGGAAGCTGACGAAGTAAAGCAGCATCACGAACGGAATGATCCGCCACATGAGCTTGCGGGTGACGCGGCGCTCGAGATCGGTTTGCATGCATGTCTCCTGCGGCCACGCGGCACGGCATCGCGCCGCGGGCCGGATGTTCGGGTGCGTCGGGCTCTCGTCGATCCTGCTCGGCCCTGATCGCGATAGCGGCGCGCCCTCGCCGCCGTGCAGCCGGGGCGCGCCGCCTGCGGCTTGCTCAGGCGGCCACCGCCGCGCCGTGCGCCACCAGCGCGCAGACCGCCTCGGTCACCTGCTCGGTGCGGGCCTGCCCGCCGAGATCGCCGGTATGCAGCGCCGGGTTCGCGGTCACCGCCTCGACGGCGCGCATCACGCGCGCGGCCGCCTCGGGCTCGCCCAGGTGCTCGAGCAGCATCACCACCGACCAGAAGGTGCCGATCGGGTTGGCGATGCCCTTGCCCATGATGTCGAAGGCCGAGCCGTGAATCGGCTCGAACATCGAGGGATAACGGCGCTCGGGATCGATGTTGCCGGTCGGCGCGATGCCCAGGCTGCCGGCCAGCGCGGCGGCCAGGTCGCTGAGGATGTCGGCGTGCAGGTTGGTGGCGACGATGGTGTCGAGCGAGGCCGGGCGGTTGATCATGCGCGCCGTGGAGGCGTCGACCAGCTCCTTGTCCCACTTCACGTCCGGGAATTCCCTGGCGACCTGGGCGGCGATCTCGTCCCACATCACCATCGCGTGGCGCTGCGCATTGCTCTTGGTGATCACCGTCAGCAGCTTGCGCGGCCGCGACTGCGCGAGCCGGAACGCGAAGCGCATGATCCGCTCGACGCCGGCGCGCGTCATCATCGACACGTCGGTGGCCGCCTCGATCGGGTGGCCCTGGTGCACGCGCCCGCCCACGCCCGCGTATTCGCCTTCCGAGTTCTCCCGCACGATCACCCAGTCGAGGTCGCCCGGGCCGCAGCGCTTGAGCGGCGCGTCGATGCCGGGCAGGATCCGCGTCGGCCGCACGTTGGCGTATTGGTCGAAGCCCTGGCAGATCTTCAGGCGCAGGCCCCACAGCGTGATGTGGTCGGGCACGTCGGGGTCGCCGGCCGAGCCGAACAGGATCGCGTCCTTGTCGCGCAGCGCGTCGAGGCCGTCGGCCGGCATCATCACGCCGTGCTGGCGGTAGTAGTCGGCGCCCCAGTCGAAATCCTCGAAGTCGAAGCGAAAGCCGGCGTCGGCGGCGGCCAGCGCCTCGAGCACGCGGCGGCCGGCGGGAATCACTTCCTTGCCGATGCCGTCGCCGGGAATGGTGGCGATCCGGTAGGTCTTCATGCGGGTGTCTCCGATTGACTGTCTGTTGGTGGACAGACGGTAACGCGCCGGCCGCCGCGAAAACCGGTGCTAGACTCAAAGCATCTTTAACTTCCATTCACAAGTGAGCGACGTGAGCGATGCCGTCCAGCCCGCCGACCTGGCCTTCTTCTCGACGCTGGCCGCCTCCGGCAGCCTCAGCGCCGCCGCGCGCGAGCTGGGCCTGACGCCGGCCGCGGTCAGCAAGCGGCTGGCGCAGATGGAGCAGCGCGCCGGCGTCGCGCTGGTCAACCGCACCACCCGGCGCATGGCGCTCACGCCCGAGGGCGAGGTCTACCTGGAGCGCGCGCGGCGCATCCTCGACGAGATCGAGCAACTGGGCGAGCTGCTGTCGCGCTCGAACGACCGGCCGCGCGGCCTGCTGCGCGTGAACGCCACGCTCGGCTTCGGGCGCAGCGCGGTGGGCCCCGCCATCTCGCGCTACGCGCGGCGCTATCCCGAGGTGGAGGTGCAGCTGCAGTTGTCGGTCACACCGCCGCCGCTCACCGACGACAGCTTCGACGTCTGCATCCGCTTCGGCGAGCCGCCCGACACGCGCGTGGTGGCGCGGCGCCTCGCGCCGAACCGGCGGCTGCTGTGCGCCTCGCCCGCCTACCTGGCCGAGCGCGGCATGCCGCGCAAGCCGGCCGACCTGGCGCGCCACAACTGCATCGGCATCCGCCAGGGCGACGAGGCCTATGGCGTCTGGCGGCTGACCCAGGCACGCGGCGCCGCGCGCGCCACCGAGGCGGTGCGCATCGGCGGCAGCCTCACCACCAACGACGGCGAGATCGCCGTCAAGTGGGCGCTCGACGGGCACGGCATCCTGATGCGCGCCGAATGGGATATCCACGACTACCTGGCCGACGGGCGCCTGGTGCTGGTGCTGCCGGGCTACGAAACGCCGGCCGCCGATATCTATGCCGTCTATCCGCGGCGCCTGCAGATGTCGGCGCGGGTGCGCAGCTTCGTGGATTTCATCGCGGGGGAGTTCGCCCAGCCGCGCGTGCTGCCGGCGCCGGGGGCAAGGGCGAGAACGGCAGGCGACACGCCGGCCGCCGCGCGCGACGCCGCGACACCGGATCGGCCGCCCAAGCGCCGTCGCCCGGCACGATAAGGCCCGGCGAGGCGGCAAAAGGCGGCAAGAGACGGCAAGACGCGGCCCGCCGCATCCCGCGCCGCGCCTGCCCGCGACCATCCCGGATTGCCGCCCGGCGCGCCGCGATGCTATCGTCGGCCGGTGCGGCACGCAGGCAGCCGCACTTCGCCCCGCCCGCCACCGCCCGCCCGGTTCCCGATGACAGCCAGCACGCCCGACCCGCAGCGGCCGACCACCCTCGGCCTGTTCCTGATCTTTTCCCGCATCGGCCTGACCAGCTTCGGCGGCGGCCTGAGCGGCTGGTTCATGCGCGAGTTCGTCCAGGATCGCGGCTGGCTCAGCGAGCAGGAATTCCTCGACGGCCTGGCGCTGTCGCAGGCGCTGCCCGGCGTCAACGTGAAGAACCTGGCGATCTGGGTCGGCTACCGGCTGCGCGGCTGGCCCGGCGCGATCGCCGGCTTCTGCGGCATCATCTTCCCGCCGGCCGTGGTGATCGTGCTGCTCGGCCTGCTGTTCGCCGAGATCACGCGCTACCCGATCGCGCACATCGCGCTGGCCGGCGCGGCCGCCGCCGCGATCGGCCTGTCGCTGTCGATGGCGCTCACGGCCGCGCGCCGCCTGCCGCGCCGCGTGGTGCCCTACGCGGTGTTCGCGGCCACCTTCGTGGCGGTGGCGGTGTTCAAGGTGCCGGTGCTGTGGACCGTGCTGACGGCCGGCGTGCTCAACGTCGGCTACGAGTACCGGCGCCTGCGGCGCGGCGGCGGCGACTGAGGCCGGCACCATGTCCCGTACCCTCTACGCGCTGTTCGCCATGTTCGCGCCGCTGTCGGTGGCCACCGTCGGCGGCGGCCAGACCATCATCGCCGACATGCAGCGGCAGGTGGTCGACGTCCACCACTGGATGACGCACGCGCAGTTCGTCAACGATTTCGCGATCGCTCGCCTGGCGCCGGGCCCCGGCTCGCTGCTCGCCACCCTGGTGGGCTTCCAGGTGGGCGGCGTGGCCGGCGCGCTGGTGGCCACGCTCGCGCTGTTCGGCCCGACCGCCTTCCTGATGATCGCGGTGGCGCACATGACCTCGCGGCACCACGACGCGCCCTGGCAGCTCGCGCTGCAGGCGGGCCTGCGGCCGGTGGCAGCGGGCCTGATCCTGGCAGCCGTCTATACGCTGGTGCAGGGGCTCGACGGCGGCTGGATCGCGATCGCCACGGCGCTGGTGTCCACCGCGCTGGTGATGCGCACCCGCGTCAACGCGCTGGTGCTGATCGCCGGCGGCGCGGCGCTGTTCGCGACGCTGCATGCGCTGGGCGTGCTCTGAAACAGCGGCACGGCGCGATCCGGACCGGCGCGACACGCAGCCGCCAAAACACGACATGCGACAGACATTGCCGTGAAAATAAGCGCCAGCGCATATCCAAACCGCCTGTCATGGGACACAATGGATTCGTTGGGCGCTGCCCCTAGGTGCCCAACCTGCAGAGTTGAGACGATTAGCAGACCGCTCCTCGCGAGCGGTCTCTTTTTGTCCGCGCAGCCTCGATGGCTGCCACGGCCTCGACGATCCTGCGCCGCCCCTCGTCCCCTTCCGTCGCTCCCTCCCGCCGCGTCGATGTCACCATCCCCGGCGCCTCGCGTCACCGCCTCACGTCACCGCCTCACGTCACGTTACGCGGACGTAACACCACCACCGCGCGCCAGCCCATTTGTTAAAGCCAGGCCTTGATTCCACACGTTTTTTTCGATTGGCATCCTTATTGCATAAAAGCCTGCAACACCGCCAATCACCACGTATGTGGAGCTTCACATGGACATCGCAGGCGTCGCCCACCCGCTGCTGGATATCAACGACTTCGACGTGATCGACGGCGACACGCTGATCATGGAATCGCGCCGCGCAGCGCCGGTTCGCGCCGAGGCACTGCCCGGCGTCGACCTGCCGCCGCTCACGCTCTACGGCGCCTATCGCCAGGGCGTGGCCGACTACTTCGCGCGCCGACCGAATCCGTATCGCCTCGGCAGCCGGCTCGCCGATGTCTGGCAGGAAGGCCGGCTCGAGGCCGCGGCGCGCAGCACTCGCCGGGCACACTGACACAGGAAAGGGACGACGATGGCGCGGCAGCGCCGCCATCGCGCATCACCGGGCTTCGCCACCCGCCTCGCGGCCGGCGCCCGGATCGAGGATCCAGGCAGATAACACAACAGGCAAACCGCTCAGGCGGACAGGGACCAGTCGAACAGCGCCGCCTTCAGGCGCGTGATTTCCGCCTCGGCCATCGCGTCGAGCGCGACATGATGAAGCCAGGCCGGCTCGGCCTCGGGCTGATGCGTCAGCCCGCGCAGGCTGCCGGTCAGCGTCAGCGCTTCCACCGCGCCATCCCTGGCCGCCACCGGCAGCGTGACCCGCAAGCTCTCCCCCGCCTTGCCCAGCTCCCGGTCGACCGCGATCGACAGGCCGCTCGCGCTCACGTCGAGCACCAGCCCCGTGCCCTGCGCGCCGGACAGCACATAGCGCGCGGCGAGCCGCACCGCGACGCGCGTATCGCGCCGCTCGCGCACGCGCTTGAGGTTGCCGGGCGCCGACAGGATCAGGTACGGCGCCGGCTCGAATGCCACCGCCTCGACGAAGGCCGTGAACCAGTAGACCGCCGACTGCCCGATCGCCATCGCCTCGATCGCCTCGCCCGGCGTCAGGTCCACCGCGCGCGGCTGCAGGGGCCGCACGAACAGCGGCCCGGCCGGATGCACGCCGAGCACCCGGAAGCGGCTCATCTGGCGCGTCGACCCCGCGCGCCGGCGCAGGCCGAGCGTCGCGTCGGCGGGCAGGCTCAGGCGCGGCGCGGCAGGGGCCGCTTC
>NZ_VWWK01000206.1:0-11180 GCF_011753035.1 Burkholderia sp. Ax-1720
CAACCGGCTCTCGCAGGCGCTCGCCAACGGCGCGACCGATGCGTCCTCGAACGCGACAGTAGCCGCCGGCGCGGCGGCGACGGTGGCGGCCGCAGCCGTCGCCGGCAAGGCCGGCGCCAGTGCCGCGGGCGCCAGGCAGGACGTGGCGGCCGCCAAGGGCAAGCCGCAGCACCAGACCAAGGCCGAGGCGCGGCTCGCCGCCGCCGAGGCCAAGCGCGAGGAGGCGCACGCCAGGCAGGAACTGGCCGCCAAGAAGCGCCACGACCGCCAGCTCGAGGCCGCCGCCAAGCGCCGCCCGGCCGGCGCCACCGCGAAGAAGCCCGACGATCCCGATGCCGACCTGCTGGCCGCGCTGGTGGCCCGCACCAAGCCGGCCGATCCGGGCGTGCCGCTGTCGGCCAAGCCGCGCAAGGAAAAGGCCGCGCCGGTGCAGAAGGTGGCCGCCGCCGATACCGGCTCGCTGGCCGCGCGCGTGAAGGAGTGCAGCCAGCGCGGTTTCTTCGAGGATCAACTCTGCCGCTGGCGCGTCTGCGACGGTCACTGGGGCAAGGATCCGTCCTGCCCGAGTTCGGCGAACCAGAACCGCCAACCCTGATCCCGACGAGATGCCGGCCCGCGCGCCGGCATTTTCATTTGCGCGATGCCGGGCGCGGTGCATTCCGGCTTCTCGCCGATCTCCTGCCGACCTTTCGTCGACCTCCGTCGATTCCTTGCCGGCCCCGCGCCGGCCCGCCCCGGTCTGCCGCCGGCAGGCGCTTCGCCATCCTGAGCTTTCGACCCGCGCCGATTGATTCGCGGTTCTCCCCGGGTTTCGCTATGCTTCGTTGCCGGCGACGTGTCGCCCGCGCCTGCGCTTACGACGCGCTTTCGAGCGGGCGCCGGCCGGCTTTCGCTGTCGCGCCGACGCGACGCGATCGTGGCAGCCAGATGACGCGCCATCATGCTGACACGCGCATCGGCGAAACAGGAGGGCGGGCGCGCCGTGGGTGGCGGACGGTGCGCGGCAGGCGGCAGGCGGCGGACAGGATAGGCAGGACAGTCGATGAAACCAGAAATGATCATTCCCACGTACGGCGCCGACATGAGCGGCATGGTCTGCGCGTTCCGCTTCGCGCCGGACGCGGCCGGGGTGCCCGTGGACGCGACCGAGACCAGCCTGCGCCTGCTGGACGTGCCCGTGAAGGGCGCCGCCCAGGGCGAGTTCCAGTGGCTGCATTTCAATCTCGCGCACGGCGCCAGCGAACGCTGGATGCGCGCCCATCTCGGCCTGCCCGAGAGCTTCTACGAATTCCTGCGCGAGGGCTCGCACTCGACCCGCATCGAGCAGCAGGAAGGCGTGCTGCGCGCGGTGGTCAACGACGTGATGTTCAGCCTCGACATGGAGGCGGCCGAGGTGGCGACGCTGTGGGTCTATGTCGATCGCCGCATGATGGTGACCGCGCGCCTGAAGCCGCTGCGCTCGGTCGACACGCTGCGCGAGTGCGTGCGCCAGGGCGAGCGCTTCCGCTCGCCGACCGAGCTGCTGATCCACCTGCTGCGCGACCAGGCCGACGTGATGCAGCACATCGTGCGGCGCGCGGCGGTCGACGTGGACCGCATCGAGGATCGCTTCCTCTCGCAGCGGCCCACCGCCAACCGCGAGCAACTGGGTTCGATGCGCCGCAGCCTGACGCGGCTGCAGCGCATGCTCGCGCCCGAGCCGGGTTCGATCTTCCGGCTGCTGGCCAAGCCGCCCGCCTGGCTGCTCGGCGAGGACGTGCAGGAGCTGCGCGAATCGACCGAGGAGTTCTCGCTGGTGCTGGCCGACCTGGCCGGGCTGGTGGAGCGGATCAAGCTGCTGCAGGAAGAGATCACCTCGCGGCTCGACGAACAGAACAACCGCACGCTGTTCACGCTGACCCTGGTGACCGTGATCGCGCTGCCGATCAATATCGTGGCCGGTTTCTTCGGCATGAACGTGGGCGGCGTGCCGCTCGCCGAGAACAAGCACGGCTTCTGGCTGATGGTGCTGTTCGTCACCATGTTCACCGGCCTGGCCGCCTGGTGGGCGTTCTGGCGGCGCGGCGACCGCTGAGGCGGGCGCCGGGGTGAGTGCCCGGGTGAGTGTCGATGCCGCCGACGAGGCGGCGCACCGCGCGAGCGGCTGCCTCACCTCACCGTGCCGCACTGCGCCGGCGGCTTCAGCGCAGCCAGCGGATCGCGGTTTCCCCCAGCACCATGCCGAGCAGCCCGATCAGCGCGATCAGCGGCGGCGCCGGCGAACGCACGTTCAGCACCCCGTAGAGCACACCCACGCCCAGCCCGACGCCGAGCGACACCGCGTAGTCGATCATCCTGGTTCTCCCCTTGTCCGCGGCCGGCGCGTTCACGGACGGATCAGCACGCGTTCGCGTGCGCCCGTCAATACCGCGCGATACGCGTCCTGCGCGTGGTCCAGCGCGTAGACGTGCTCGGCCGTGATCGGGAACGGTCGCAGCGTGCCGGTCTCGAAGGCGGGCGCCAGCTCGTCGAGGATGCGCGCGCAGGCCGTGCCGTCGAGCGCCAGCGAATCGACGCCGACAAAGGTGTGCTGGCCGCGGTAGAACGCGAAGATGTCGAAGGGCACGCTGCGCTCGATCGTGGAGATGAAGATCTGGCGCGCGCCGATCGCCATCGCCGCGTTGGCCGCCGCGAAATAGGGGCTGCCGACCGTGTTGTAGACGATGTCGGCGCCGCGCCCGCCGGTCATCTCGCGCACCGTGGCGGCGATGTCCTGGCTGGAGGCGTCGAGCACCGGCACCTCGGCGCTGGCATGGCCGCGATAGACGCCGGCGCTGCGCTCGACGCCGATCACGCGCGCGCCGCGCGCGGTGGCGAGCTGGATGCTTGCCTGCCCGACCTTGCCGTTCGCGCCGAACACCAGCACCACCTCGCCCGCCTGCGGCATGCCGGCCCGGCGCAGGCCCTCGTAGGCGGTGATGAAGGGCACGCCCACGCCGGCTGCCTCGTCGAGCGTCATCGAGGCGGGCTTGCGGCGCACCTGGGCCGCTTCCACCAGCATCTGCTGCGCATGCGAGCCGTCACGGCGGATTCCCAGTTCGCCGCCCGAACCCCAGACCGCCGCGCCGACCCAGTCGGCCGGGCCCAGGCGCACCACGCCGGCCCAGTCGCGGCCCGGCGTGCGCGGCCAGACCGCGTGCGGCATGTTGCCGAGCGCGGCCTTCACGTCGCTCGGGTTGACGCCGGCGGCGTGGATGTCGATCAGCATCTGGCCGTCGCCGACCACCGGCGAGGGGCTGTCTTGGATCGGCGCGAGCAGGGAATCGATGTCGCGGGCGGCGGTGTCGAGGACGATGCGTTGCATGGCGGAAACTCCTGTCAGTTGGGGCGATGACTGAATCGCTCAGTCGATGGATGCCAGTCTAGGCAGCCGCGATTGACGCGGAAATCCGCAAAGGCGCATCATCACTTTGCGAAAAATGCAAAGCCAAACCGACCGCCTTCCATGGAATCGATCCTCTCCCCGCACCTGGCGCTGTTCGTCGACGTCGTCGAACTGCAGAGCTTCTCCGCTGCCGCGCGGCGCCACGACATGGCCGCCTCCTCGGTGGCGCGCCGCATCGACCAGCTCGAAGCCCAGCTCGGCCTGCGCGTGCTGCATCGGAGCACCCATGCGATGCGGCCGACCGAGGCCGGCCAGTTGCTCTACGAGCGCGCCAGGTCGCTGCTGGCCGGCATGCGCGGCCTGCAGGCCGAGCTGCACAAGCAGCGCGACGAGCCGGGCGGCCTGCTGCGCATCGACTGCCCGGCGCCGTTCGGCCGGCTACACCTGATGCCGGCGCTGGCGGCCTTCATGCGGCGCCACCCGGCGATCGTGGTCGAGCTGGTGCTGACCGACAGCATGGTCGACCTGCCCGGCGAGCGGCTCGGCGCCGAGGTGGACCTGGCGCTGCGGATCGGGCCGGTGGCGGTGACCCGTTTCGTGGCCACCGTGCTCGCGCCGCAGCGCCGCGTGCTGTGCGCGAGCCCGGCCTATGTGGCCGCGCGCGGCGCGCCGCGCTCGCTCGATGAGCTGGCGCGCCACGACTGCCTGGCCTGGCACGGTTCGCCGCCGCCGGGCGCCTGGCGCTTCGGCGAGCACCGTCACGCACCCGACGCGCCGCGCTTTCGCAGCAATCATTCGGAAGCCCTGCTGGCGGCCGCGGTCGAGGGGCTCGGCATCGCCCATCTGCCGACCTGGCTGGCCGGCGTGGCGCTCGCCAACGGCGTGCTGGTGGCCCTCGAGGTCGGTGGCGCGGCGCCCGTGCTGGAGGACGCGACCATCCACCTGCTGCGCCAGCAATCGGGCGGCAGCGCGCGCACCCAGGTGTTGCTCGACTTCCTGCGCGACTGGTTCGCCGATCCGCCCTGGCAGCGCGTCGCGGCGGGGGGATGAGGGACGGGCGGGCGGGGGCGGGCGAGCCGGCGCCGGAACTACGTCGCGGCATGGAGGTCCAGTCTGGATGCCGTTTCGATCGAAGGGAGGAGGGCGCCATGCAGCGTCGTGATGCGTTTCGTTGGCTGGCCGCCGGGGCGGCCTCGCTGCTGCTGGCCGGTTGCGCCACGCTGGGCCTGGATTCGCCGCGGATCGGCGTGGTCGGCCTGGAGCCGCTGCCGGGGCAGGGGCTGGAGATGCGCTTCAACCTGAAGCTGCGGGTGCAGAACCCCAACGACAGGCCGATCGACTACGACGGCATCGCCCTTTCGCTGGAACTGAACGGCCGCGCCTTCGCCAGCGGCGTGAGCGACGCGCGGGGCACGGTGCCGCGCTTCGGCGAGGCGGTGATCGCCGTGCCGATCACCGTCACCGCCTTCGCGGCCGCGCGCCAGGCTTTCGGCTTCGCCGACGCGGCGGCTTCGGGGCAGGTGCCCTACCGGTTGAGCGGCAAGCTCTCCTCGGGCATGCTCGGCGGCGTGCGCTTCAGCGATGCCGGTTCCCTGAGCCTGCCGGCGATGTCGGGCTACGGCGCTTATTGAATGCGAGCCGAGCGGGTCTCGAGCGCGAGCCGGGCGCAAGCCGCGCCGCGCCCGATCCCGGCGTGCCGCGAGCCGAACCGGGGCCGCGCCGGCCGCCGTTGTCACACCGCCGTGCTTGGGCCATCCGGCGCGGCGGGGGATAATCCGGGCTGCCGCGAACCGGTCCCGCCCGGTTCGTGCCCGTTTTCCCCGCTTTCGCCCGAGTTGCCGTGACCGATTACCCGCCCCTCCACTTCATCGATGCAAACGGCGCCGAGCGCGCGCTGCGCTGGCGTTCCGAGGCCGGTGCGCCGCCGCCCAGACGCGTCGTGGCGGCCGACGACACGACCACGGCGGACGCCGCCTACCGGCTCGCCTGCGAGGGCACCGCGCTGGTCTGGCAGGGCGACTTCCAGAACGCGCGCCAGTTGCTGCAGGCGCTGGCACGCCGCATCGACCGCCGCCACAAGAAGGCGCCCGAATCCTCGGTGGACGCCTTCAACCTGCATCGCCTCGCCCAATCGCAGCGCGCCCGCACGCTGGGCATGCTGCTGATCCCGCTGGAAGCCGATTACCAGATCGCGCTGCGCCGCGCGCCCGACCTGCGCGAGGCCTGCAGCGAGGCCTACGGGCCCGGCGGCGAGCCTTCGGTCGCCTCGCTGCGCGAGCTGCTGGGCCTGGTCGGCGCGCACGAGTGGCGCAAGAAGGGCGTCGAGATCCCGGCCCTGGGCGCGCGCATCCATCCGCATTACGGGGTGTTCTCGCCGGTGCGCGGCGAGTACGTCGAGCTGGTCGCGCGCGCGCCGCTGCCGGCCGGTGCCGCCGCGCTCGCCTTCGATATCGGCACCGGCACCGGCGTGCTCGCGGCCCTGCTCGCGCAGCGCGGCGTGGCGCGCGTGATCGCCACCGACCAGGACCCGCGCGCGCTGGCCTGCGCCGCCGAGAACCTCGAACGGCTCGGCCGCGACCGGCAGGTCGAGCTGCTGAGGGCCGACCTGTTCCCGCCGGGCCGCGCGCCGCTGGTGGTCTGCAATCCGCCCTGGGTGCCGGCGCGGCCCAGCTCGCCGATCGAGTACGCTGTCTACGATCCCGACAGCCGCATGCTGAAGGGCTTCCTGGCTGGCCTGGCCGCCCATCTCGAGCCGGGCGGCGAGGGCTGGCTGATCCTCTCGGATTTCGCCGAGCACCTGGGCCTGCGCACGCGCGAGGCGCTGCTGGGCTGGATCGAGGCGGCGGGGCTGGCGGTGCTGGGCCGCGACGACATCAAGCCGGTCCATCCCAAGGCCGGCGACGCCAGCGACCCGCTGCACCGGGCCCGCTCGGCCGAGATCACCTCGCTCTGGCGGCTCGGCGCGCGCGACTGAGGCCGGCCTTCGGGCAAGTCGCGCGAATTTCGGTAAACTGCCGCCATTCCACCCGCATTCCTGCCGATGTCGCGCCGGTTTCACCGGTGCGGCCCCGGCCGTTCCCGCCCCATGTCGAACAAGACCTACGAAGTCCGTCCCGAGCAATCGGTCGAGCTGCTCAAGGAGCTGCACATCCTGACGCGCGACGGCAAGATGAACCAGGACAGCCGCCGCAAGCTCAAGCAGGTCTACCACCTGTACCAGTTCATCGAGCCGCTGCTGGAGAGCGTCGCCGCCGAGCGCGGCGGCGTGAGCCTGGTCGACCACGGCGCCGGCAAATCCTATCTGGGCTTCATCCTCTACGACCTGTTCTTCAAGTCGCGCCCGGCGGCCGGCTCGCATATCTACGGCATCGAGACGCGCGAGGAACTGGTCGAGCGCTCCACCGCGCTGGCCGCGCGGCTCGGTTTCGGCGGGATGTCCTTCGAGACGCTGTCGGTGGCCGAGTCGATCGACTCGCCCAGGCTGCCGGCCAGCATCGACGTGGTGACGGCCCTGCATGCCTGCGATACCGCCACCGACGACGCGATCCGCTTCGCGCTCGCCAAGGAGGCGCGCCATATCGTGCTGGTGCCCTGCTGCCAGGCCGAGGTGGCCGGCGTGCTGCGCCGGAACAAGGGCAAGTCGCTGTCCAGCGCGCTGGCCGAGGTGTGGCGCCATCCCATCCACACGCGCGAGTTCGGCAGCCAGATCACCAATGTGCTGCGCTGCCTGCAACTGGAGGCGCATGGCTACCAGGTCAGCGTCACCGAGCTGGTCGGCTGGGAGCATTCGATGAAGAACGAGCTGATCATCGCGCAGTACAAGAACCTGCCGCGCCGCAAGCCCAGCGAGCGCCTCGACGAGATCCTCGGGATGTTCGGCCTGGCCGAGCTGAACCAGCGTTTCTTCGCGCCGCGAGCCGGCGAGGCCGCCAGCGCCTCAGTCGGCACCTCAGTCGCTAACTGAGCCGGCAACCGAGCCGGGCCTGCCGGGCCGCGCTCAGTTGCCCGCTTCGGGGCGGCCGTCCTGGCCGTCCTCCGTCATCCATTCCCGCCAGCCCGCGTGGCCGAGCCGCCGCAGCGTGGCCTGGTTGCGCTCGTAGATCTCGGCCGCGTCCGGGAAGGCCTCGACCGCGCGATCGATGCTGGCCTCGCGCAGCAGGTGCAGGATCGGATAGGGCGCGCGATTGGTGTAGTTCTCGATGTCCTCGGGCTCGCTGCCGTCGAACTGGTAGCGCGGGTGGAAGCTCGCGACCTGCAGCATGCCGTCGAGCCGCAGTTGCTGCAGCAACTGGTCGGCGAAGTGGATCGCGTCGCTGAAGTCGGCGAACTCGGCGAAGGCGAACGGGAAGATCACCAGGGTGGTGTCGATCGCCTCGGGGTCGGCCTCGGCGAGCGCGCGCAGCTCGGTCTCCAGGTCGGCGAAGGCGTCCTCAAAGCGGCTCGCCCGGCTGAGCGCGTAACGCACCTGGCCCTTGACGTGCACGCTCTTGGCGAACGGGCACAGGTTCAGCCCGATCACGGCGCGCGTGAGCCAGTGGCGCGTGGCGGCGAGGATCTCGGCTTCGGATGGATTCATGGTCGGGGACGGTGGCGAGGCGGGGGCTGGCATTGTAGCGGGGCGGGCAGGGAGGGCAGGGAGGGCGGTGGGGGCGGCGAGGACGATGCGCGTGACGCGGGGCGGGCAGGGCGCGGCCGATCGTGCCGCCGCTCCCCCCGCGCCGGCGGCCCTCAGGCGCAGGCCGCCTCGATCATCATCCGCACCACGCGCGGCGCGGCGCCGATCGGGCTGTCCTCGCCGCGATAGGTCTGGCTGGCCGCGTAGATGCCCTCGATCACCAGCGCGATGCCCTCGGCCAGCACGCGCGGCTCGCGCGCGCCGGCGCCCTGCGCGAGCGCCAGCAGCCGGCGCATCAGCTCGGCCTTGTTGTCGGCCACCGAGGCGCGCGCGGCATGGTTCGGATCGGGAAACTCGACGGCCACGTTGATGAACGGGCAGCCGCGGTAATCGGGCGCCGCGGCGCGCACCGCCAGCTCGTCGACGTACTTCAGCAACCGGGCCTTCGGATCGTCGGGCAGGCGCCGCGCGTCCTCGTCGAAGCGATCGAAATAGTGCTCGTTCTTGCGCTCGAGATAGGCCAGCACCAGCTCGTCCTTCGAGGCGAACTGTCGATACAGGCTCATCTTGTTGACGCCGGCCTGCTCGACCACGGCATCCACGCCGACGGCCCGCACGCCTTCCCGGTAGAACAGCGTCTCGGCCGCGTCGAGCAGCTGGGCATGGGCGGTCGCGCCGGCCGTCGGCGAACGGCGCGAGGCGCTGGCGGATTTGGCGGAAGCTGCGCTCATGAACAATAACCTCGATTGATGCGGGTGAATTGAATTCGACGCTTGACATGTTACCGAGCGGTAACTACGATCGCAAGCTCTTGTGACTGAGCGGTAACGCCGCGGTCGCACCGTCAACGGGGTCAGAAAGCCGGCATGCTTCGCTCAGCCTGGCGCGGCCGCAACTGGAGTGGTTGGGATGAACTGGATTGCAGCGAGCGCTCGCGGGCGCTTCCATTACGGCTGGGTGGCGGCCGCGGTGGTGTTCCTGATCCTGCTCGCCGCGGCCGGCACGCGCGCCACGCCGAGCGTGCTGATGGTGCCGCTCGGCAACGAATTCGGCTGGAGCCGCGCCACGGTCTCGCTGGCGATCTCGATCAATATCGCGCTCTATGGCCTGACCGGGCCGTTCGCGGCGGCCGCGATGCAGCGCTTCGGCCTGCGTCCCACCATCCTCACCGCGCTGGTGGTGATGGGCACGGGCGTGGCCCTGTCGTCGATGATGACGGCCACCTGGCAGATGGTGCTGATCTGGGGCGTGATGGTCGGCAGCGCCACCGGCGTGGCCGCGCTGACGCTGTCGGCGACCTTCGTGAACCGCTGGTTCGTGGCGCGCCGCGGACTGGTGATGGGCATGCTGACGGCCAGCTCGGCCACCGGCCAGATGGTGTTCCTGCCGATGCTGGCCTCGATCTCCGAGCATCACGGCTGGCGCCCGGTGGTGCTGGTGGTGGCGGTGGCGCTGGCGATCGTGGTGCCGCTGGTGATCTTCCTGCTGCCGGAGCGGCCCGCCGACGTGCAGCTGCGCCCCTACGGCGAACCCGAGGATGCGCCGCGCGCGGCCGAGGCGGCCCGGCAGAACCCGCTCGCCACCGCCTTCGAGGCGCTGTTCAGCGCCGCGCGCCGTCGCGACTTCTGGCTGCTGTTCTTCAGCTTCTTCATCTGCGGCGCCAGCACCAACGGCTATATCGGCTCGCACCTGATCGCGATGTGCAGCGACTACGGCATGAGCGAGGTGCAGGGTGCCTCGCTGCTGGCGGCGATGGGCATCTTCGACCTGATCGGCACCACCGCCTCGGGCTGGCTGTCGGACCGCTACGACAGCCGGGTGCTGCTGTTCTGGTACTACGGGCTGCGCGGGCTGTCGCTGATCTACCTGCCGCACGCCTTCGGCATCGACTTCTTCGGCCTGCCGGTGTTCGCGGTGTTCTACGGCCTCGACTGGATCGCCACCGTGCCGCCCACCGTGCGCCTGGCCACCGACATCTGGGGCAAGGAGCGCGCGCCGATCGTGTTCGGCTGGATCGTCGCGGGCCACCAGCTCGGCGCGGCCTTCGCCACGCTCGGCGCCGGCCTGCTGCGCGCGAGCCTGGGCACCTACACGCTGGCCTCGATGATCTCGGGCGGGCTGTGCATCGTCGGCGCGCTGATCGTGCTGCGCATCGGACGCGGCCGCACGCGCAGCGTGCCGCAGGCGGCCTGAGGCAGGGACGGCGCGCGGGCAGGCCGGGAGCGGGGGCTCCGCGAGCGGGCCCGCGCGAGCAAGACGCGAGGCACGGCTCGCCAAGCCTTGCGCCGCCTGCCTTTTCAGCCCGCGACGCGGCGCTGCCGCCCTCGCGCCCAGGCTGATTTGCAATCCCGAACCCCGACATACGCATCCGGCAGCGAACGGGTATCCTTGCGGTTCTCCGGGGCTTGTGCCCTTTTTCGACTATGAGGAACCGCATGTCCGTCAAACCTGCACCCACCGCTGTGTCGATCCACGAACTGATCGCGGGGCGCTGGAGCCCGCGTGCCTATTCGAACCAGCCGATCAGCGGCGAGCACCTGCATGCGCTGCTGGAGGCCGCGCGCTGGGCGCCGTCGGCCTACAACGCGCAGCCCTGGCGCTTCGTGGTGTTCGATCGCACGCGCGACGAGGCCGCCTTCAAGAAGGCCTTCGCCACGCTGGTGCCGTTCAACCAGGCCTGGAACGCGCCGGCCCCGGTGCTGATCGCGGTGACCTCGCACACCCTGACCTCGAAGGGCGAGCCGAGCACCACCGCGCTCTACGACGCGGGCGCGGCGGCGATGGCGCTGGTGCTGCAGGCCCATGCGCTGGGCCTGGCCGCGCACCAGATGAGCGGCTTCGATCCGAAGGCGTTCCGCGAGGCCTTCGCGGTGCCGGCCGACGTCGAGATCATCGCGATGATCTCGGTCGGCCACTACGGCGATGCCGACAAGCTCGACCCGGTGCTGCGCGATCGCGAGCGCGCGCCGCGCACGCGTAACGCGCTCGGCGAGATCGCCTACCAGGGCGGCTGGAAGGTGCCGTTCGCGGGAGCCTGAGGCACCCGAGCTCCTGCGGCGGCTGGTAGCCCGCCCCGCCTCGCGGGCGAGCCGGGCCGCGCCGCCGCAACCGGCCAGGACGCGCGCCGCGCCGTCATCACGACGGGCGGCGCGCGTTTTTCATGGTGCCGCGCGATGGCATCGCCGGGCGGCCGCGCCCACG
>NZ_VWWK01000207.1:0-11252 GCF_011753035.1 Burkholderia sp. Ax-1720
GCAGGCTGCCGCTGTCGTTCGCCCAGCAGCGCCTGTGGTTCCTCGACACGCTCGACCAGGCCGCCGGCGCCGCCTATCACATGCCCGCCGCGCTGCGCCTGAGCGGCCAGCTCGACCCGGCCGCGCTCCGCGCCGCGCTGGACCGCATCGTGGCCCGCCATGACGTGCTGCGAACCACCATCGATACCGTCGACGGCCAGCCTGCATGGCGGCGCCCCCAGCCAGCGCCGCGAGAATCCGCGCGAAGCCGCCGCGCCCTTCGACCTGGAGCAGGGCCCGCTGATCCGCGGCCAGCTGCTGCGGCTCGGCGCCGAGCAGCACATCCTGCTGATCACGCAGCATCACATCGTCTCGGACGGCTGGTCGCTGGGCCTGCTGGTCGAGGAAATCACCGTGCTCTACGAGGCCTTCCGCCAGCAGCAGCCCGACCCGCTGCCGCCGCTCGCGCTGCAATACGCCGACTACGCGGCCTGGCAGCGCGGCTGGCTGCAGGGCGAGACCTTGCGCCGCCAGGTGGCGTTCTGGACCGATCACCTGAAGGGCGCGCCGGCCCTGCTGGAGCTGCCCACCGACCGGCCGCGCCCGGCCGTGCAGCGCTATGCCGGCGGCAACGTGGCGCTCGCCTTTTCGGGCGCGCTCGGCGACGCGCTGCGCCGCCTGAGCCAGCAGCAGGGCACCACCCTGTTCATGACCCTGTTCGCGGGCTGGGCCGTGCTGCTCTCGCGCATCAGCCGCACCCGCGAGATCGTGATCGGCACGCCGGTGGCGAACCGCCAGCGCAGCGAGTTCGAATCGCTGATCGGCTTCTTCGTCAACACCCTCGCGCTGCGCGTCGATACCAGCGACGATCCCGACGTGGCCACCCTGCTGCAACGCGTGCGCAAGATCGCGCTGGACGCCTACGCGCACCAGGACCTGCCCTTCGAGCAGGTGGTGGAGGCGCTGGCGCCCACCCGCAGCCTCAGCCACAGCCCGATCTTCCAGGTCGGCATCACGCTCGAGAACACCCCGGCCGACCGCACCGTGAGCCTGGCCGGCCTGGACGTGCAGACCCTCGCCGAAACCGGCTCGACCGCCACCTTCGACCTGGCGCTGCTGCTCAGCGACGACGACCAGCGCATCGGCGGCAGCATCAGCTACTCCAGCGACCTGTTCGACGCGGCCACCATCGAACGCCTCGCCCAGAGCCTGCAGATCCTGCTGGCCGCGATGGCCGCCGACCCGACGCGGCGCGTCAGCACCCTGCCGCTGCTCGACGAGGCCCAGCGCCGCCAGGTGCTGGTCGACTTCAACGCGAACGCCACGCCCTATCCGCAAGCGCTGATCCACCAGCAGTTCGAGGCCCTGGCCCGCAGCCAGCCCACCGCGCCGGCCGCCGTGTTCGGCACCCAGGCGCTGGACTACGACGCCCTGAACCGCCGCGCCAACCGCATCGCCCATGCGCTGATCGAGCGCGGCGTGCGCGCCGACCAGCGCGTGGCGATCTGCGTCGAGCGCGGCATCGACATGGTGGCGGGCCTGCTCGGCATCCTCAAGGCCGGCGCCGCCTATGTGCCGCTCGACCCGGCCTATCCGGCCGCGCGCCTCGAGCACATGGTGCGCGACAGCGCGCCGGTGGCGCTGTTGAGCCAGCAGGCGCTGGCGCCGCTGGCCGGCACGCTGCCGGTGGGCGAGGCGCCCGTGCTGCTGCTCGACGACGGCGGCTTCGAGGGCTTGCCCGAGCACGACCCCGCGCTGCCGATCGACGCCTCGAGCCTGGCCTACGTGATCTACACCTCCGGTTCCACCGGCACGCCCAAGGGCGTGATGGTCGAGCACAAGGGCCTGTCGAACCTGGCCCAGGCGCAGATCCGCGTGTTCGACGTGCAGCCCGACAGCCGCGTGCTGCAGTTCGCCTCGTTCAGCTTCGACGCCTGCATTTCCGAGATCGCCATGGCGCTGTGCCGCGGCGCCACCCTCTACCTGGCCTCGCGCGAAGCCCTGCTGCCGGGCGAGCCGCTGCTGGCCACGCTGTCCTCGCACGCGATCACCCACGTCACGCTGCCGCCGGTGGCCGCCGGCATCCTCGCGCCCCACGCCGACAGCGAGGCGCTGCGCGCGCTGCGCACCCTGGCGGTGGCCGGCGAGGCCTGCCCGGCCGCCCTGGTGCGGCGCTGGGCGAAGGGCCGGCGCATGATCAACGCCTACGGCCCGACCGAGGCGACGGTCTGCGCCAGCATGCAGGTCTGCGAGCCCGGCGAGACCGACGGCGCGGTGCCGATCGGCGCACCGATGGACAACGTGCGCATCCACCTGCTCGACGAGCTGGGCCAACCGGTGCCGATCGGCGTGGCCGGCGAGATCCACATCGGCGGCATCGGCCTGGCGCGCGGCTACCTGAACCTGCCCGAGATGACGCGCGAGCGCTTCGTCGAGGACCCGTTCAGCGGCGCGGCGCAAGCGCGCCTGTACCGCACCGGCGACCTGGGCCGCTGGCTGCCCGACGGCAGCATCGAATACCTGGGCCGCAACGACACCCAGGTCAAGCTGCGCGGCTTCCGCATCGAGCCGGCCGAGGTCGAGGCGCGCCTGCGCCTGCACCCGCAGGTCAAGGACGCGATCGTGATGGCGCGCGAGGACGCGCCGGGCGACCCGCGCCTGGCCGCCTACGTGACCGCCACCGACCGCGTCGAGCTGTGGCCCTCGGTATCGGAGTTCTACGTCTACGACGCGCTGCTGTACCACGCGATGGCGAACCACACCACGCGCAACCGCTGCTACGCGAACGCCTTCGCGCGCCACCTGCCCGGCAAGACCGTGGTCGAGATCGGGCCGGGCCCGCACGCGGTGCTCTCGCGCATGGCGATCGACGCGGGCGCGCGCAAGGTCTACGCGATCGAGCTGCTCGAGCGCAGCTACCTGGCCGCGCGCGAGAAGGTGCGCTCGCTGGGCCTGGAGGACCGCATCGTCGTGCTGCACGGCGACGCGACCCGCATCGAGCTGCCCGAGCCGGTCGACTACTGCATCTCCGAGATCATCGGCAACATCGCCGGCAGCGAGGGCTCGGCGGTGATCATCAACAACGCGCGGCGCTTCCTCAAGGACGGCGCGCACATGATCCCCGAGCGCAGCCTGACCAAGATCGTCGCCGTCTCGCTGACCGAGGACCTGTTCGACTACGCCTTCACCGAGACCACCGGCCACTATGTGAAAAAGATCTTCGAGGAGACCGGCTCGCCGTTCGACCTGCGGATCTGCGTCAAGGACCTGCCGGCCAGCGCGATCCTCAGCAGCGAGGACGCCTTCGAGGACCTCGACTACACGCGCCACATGGAGCCGGAGACGACGCACGCGATCAGCCTGCGCTTCGAGAAGGGCGGGCGCATGACGGGCTTCGTGGTCTGGATGCTGCTGTTCGTCGATGCCGACAACACGCTCGACACGCTGGCCGACCAGGGCAGCTGGCTGCCGGTCTATTTCCCGGCCTTCCCGGAAGGCCTGGCGGTGCAGGCCGGCGACGTGCTGGAAGGCCGCATCACGCGCAGCCTGGACCCCAACGGGCTGAACCCCGACTTCCATCTCGACGCGGTGCTGCGCCGCGTGGACGGCAGCGAGCTGGCGATCCGCCATGCCATGCCGCATCGCACCTCCGAATTCCGCGCCTCGCCGTTCTACGCGCGCCTGTTCGCCGACGGCGAGATCCCCGTGCAGGCGAAGCTGTCGCCGGGCCTGCTGCGCCAGCACCTGCAGGCCTCGCTGCCCGAGTACATGGTGCCGAACGCCTTCATGGTGCTGGACAGCTTCCCGCTCACCCCCAACGGCAAGCTCGACCGCCGCGCGCTGCCCGCCCCCGACGCGGCCGCGGTGGTGCGCCAGGCCTACGAGGCGCCGCTGGGCGATACCGAGCAGGCACTGGCCGCGATCTGGCAGGAGCTGCTCGGCCTCGAACGGGTCGGCCGCCATGACGGCTTCTTCGACCTCGGCGGCCACTCGCTGCTGGCCGTGCAGCTCGGCTCGCGCGTGCGCAAGCAGTTCGGCGTGGAGGTCTCGCTGCGCGACCTGTTCGCGCGCCCGGTGCTGGCCGATCTCGCCGCGCAGATCGCGCAGGGCGAGGCCGGCCCCGAGCTGCCGCCGATCGTGGCCCTGCCGCGCTCGGCCCAGCCGCTGGCGCTGTCCTTCTCGCAGCAGCGGCTGTGGTTCCTCGACACGCTCGACCGCGCCGCCGGCGCGGCCTATCACATGCCGGTCGCGCTGCGCCTGACGGGCGCGCTGGACCGGGCCGCGCTGCGCGCCGCGCTCGATCGCATCGTCGCGCGCCACGAGATCCTGCGCACCACCTTCGCGACCGCCAAGGGCCAGCCGTTCCAGCGCATCGCCGATGCCTCGGCCGGCTTCGCGCTGCTCGAGCAGGACCTGCGCGAACTTCCCGCCGGCGAGCAGCAGGCGAGCGTCGCGCGCCTGGGCGAAGCCGAAGCCGCCGCGCCCTTCGACCTGGCCGCCGGCCCGCTGATCCGCGGCCGCCTGCTCGCGCTCGGCGCCGAGCAGCATGTCCTGCTGATCACGCAGCACCACATCGTCTCGGACGGCTGGTCGATCGGCGTGCTGGTGGAGGAACTCGCCGCGCTGTACGACGCGTTCCGCCAGCAACGGCCCGACCCGCTGCCCGCGCTGCCGATCCAGTACGCCGACTACGCCGCCTGGCAGCGCGACTGGCTGCGCGGCGAAGCGCTCGCCGGGCAGGTCGCGTTCTGGCGCGGCCACCTGCAGGGCGCGCCCGCCCTGCTGGAGCTGCCCACCGATCGCCCGCGCCCCGCCGTGCAGAGCTACGCGGGCCGCAGCCTGGCCTTCACCTTCCCGCGGCCGCTCGGGGATGCGCTGCGGCAGTTGAGCCAGCAGCACGGCACCACCCTCTTCATGACCCTGCTGGCGGGCTGGGCCAGCCTGCTGGGCCGCCTCTCGGGCCAGGACGACGTGGTGGTCGGCACGCCGGTGGCGAACCGCCGGCGCGCCGAGCTGGAGCCGCTGATCGGCTTCTTCGTCAATACCCTGGCGCTGCGCGTGCGCATCGACGAGGATCCCGACGTCGCGGGCCTGCTGCGCCAGGTCAAGGCCAGCGCGCTGGCCGCCTACGCGAACCAGGACCTGCCCTTCGAGCAGGTGGTGGAGGCCGTGCAGCCGCCGCGCAGCCTGAGCCACAGCCCGATCTTCCAGGCCATGATCTCGCTGAACAACACGCCTTCGCGCGCGCTCGAGCTGCCGGGGCTGCAGCTGGACACGCTGCCCGAGGCCCGCCTGAGCACGCAGTTCGACCTGTCGCTGCTGCTGGTCGAGGAAGACGGCCTGATCTCGGGCGAGCTCGAATACGCGAGCGAGCTGTTCGACGCGAGCACCGCCGAGCGCATCGTCGCCTGCCTGCAGACCCTGCTGGCCGCGATGGCGGCCGATGCCGGCCAGCGCGTCAGCACCCTGCCGCTGCTCGACGCGGCCGGGCGCGAGCAGGTGCTCGAACTCAATGCCGCGCTGGCCGACTACCCCACCGACCTGACCATCCACGCGCTGTTCGAACAGCAGGCGCGGCAGGCGCCGGACGCGCTCGCGGTGACCCACGGCGAGCACTCGCTCAGCTACGACGCCCTGAACCGCCGCGCCAACCGCGTCGCCCATGCGCTGCTGGAACGCGGCGTGGGCGCCGACCAGCGCGTGGCGATCTGCGTCGAGCGCGGCCTGGACATGATCGTCGGCCTGCTCGGCATCCTCAAGGCCGGCGCCGCCTACGTGCCGCTCGATCCGGCCTACCCGGCCGCGCGCCTCGAGCACATGCTCGGCGACAGCACGCCGGTGGCCCTGCTGACCCAGCGCGAGCTGGCCGGCTCGCTGCCGGCCAGCGACGCCGCCGTGCTGCTGCTCGACGCGCCCGAGAGCCTCGCGGCCTATTCCGAGCAGAACCCGGACGTGCCGGTCGCGCCCTCCGACCTCGCCTACGTGATCTACACCTCGGGTTCGACCGGCACGCCCAAGGGCGTGATGGTCGAGCACCGCAACGTCACGCGTCTGTTCGATTCGACCCGCGTGTCCTTCGGCTTCGGCCGCGACGACGTCTGGACCCTGTTCCACTCGTTCGCCTTCGACTTCTCGGTGTGGGAGATCTGGGGCGCGCTCACCCATGGCGCGCGCCTGGTGGTGGTGCCGCACGCGATCAGCCGCTCGCCCGAGGACTTCCACGCGCTGCTGTGCCGCGAACGGGTGACGGTGCTGAACCAGACGCCGAGCGCGTTCCGCCAGCTGATCGCAGCGCAGGGCGCGAGCGGGCTCGCGCACGGCCTGCGCCACGTGATCTTCGGCGGGGAAGCGCTGGAGGTCGCGATGCTGGCGCCCTGGAACCAGGACGCGCGCAATCGCGACACCCGGCTGGTCAACATGTACGGCATCACGGAAACCACCGTCCACGTCACCTACATGGCCCTGAACGGCGCGAGCGCGACGCCGCTGTGCATCGGCCGGCCGCTGGCCGACCTGTCGGCCTACGTGCTCGACCGGCATCGCAACCCGGTGCCGGTGGGCGTGACCGGCGAGATGTGGATCGGCGGTGCCGGCGTCACGCGCGGCTACCTGAACCGACCGCAACTGACCGAGGAGCGCTTCGTCGCCGATCCGTTCAGCGACCGGCCCGGCGCCCGGCTGTACCGCACCGGCGATCTGGCGCGCTACCTGCCCGACGGCCAGCTCGAATACCTGGGCCGCAACGACGAGCAGGTCAAGCTGCGCGGCTTCCGTATCGAGCTCGGCGAGATCGAGGCGCGCCTGGCCCTGCACGAGGGCGTGCACCACACGGTGGTGCTGGCGCGCGAGGACGCCGCCGGCAGTCGCCAGCTGGTGGCCTACTACACGGTGCGCGAGGACCTGGCCGAGCCGGCCGCCGCGCCCGACGCCGAACGGCTGCGCGCCTACGCCGGCACGGTGCTGCCGGACTTCATGGTGCCCTCGGCCTACGTCAGGCTCGACACGCTGCCGCTCACGGCGAACGGCAAGCTCGACCGGCGCGCCTTGCCGGCGCCCGACGCCGCCGCCTATGCCGCGGGCGTCTACGAGGCGCCGCGCGGCGACACCGAGATCGCCCTGGCGGCGATCTGGTGCGAGCTGCTGCAGCTCGAGCAGGTCGGCCGCAACGACAACTTCTTCGCGCTGGGCGGCCACTCCCTGCTGGCGATCAACGTGATCGAGCGGATGCGCCAGGCCGGCCTGCATACCGACGTGCGCGCGCTGTTCAACGCGCAGACGCTGGCGGCGCTGGCCGCCGCGGTCAGCGCCGCGCCGCGCGAGCTGGCCGCGGCGCCCGACTACCGCCTGGCGGCGGACGGCGGCACCATCACGCCGGACATGCTGCCGCTGGTGCGGCTCACGCAGGACCAGATCGGGCAGATCGTGCGGACCGTGCCGGGCGGCGCGGCCAACCTGCAGGACATCTACCCGCTCACGCCGATGCAGGAAGGCATCCTGTTCCACCACCTGCTCACGCTCGAGCGCAACGGCGACCCCTACCTGCTGCGCAGCCTGTTCACGGCGCGCAGCCGCGAGCAGCTCGACAGCTTCGTGGCCGCGCTGCAGCAGGTGATCCGCCGTCACGACATCCTGCGCACCGCCACCGTCTGGGAGGATCTCGACGCGCCGGTGCAGGTGGTCTGGCGCGACGCGCCGCTGACGGTCGAGCAGGTCGTGCCCGATCCGGCCGGCGGCCCGGTCATCGAACAGATCGAGCAGCGCTTCGACCCGCGCCGCTACCGGCTCGACCTGCGCCGCGCGCCGATGATGCACCTGGCGTTCGCCGAGGATCCCGCCAACGGCCGCTGGGTCGCCGCGCTGCTGTTCCATCACCTGATCGACGACGCCTCGTCGATGCGGCTGATCCGCGCCGAGATCCTCGCGCATCTGTGCGACGAGGTCGACAGCCTGCCGGCGCCGGTGCCCTATCGCGACTACGTCGCCCAGGTCCAGTCGAGCGCCTCGCAGCATGACCACGAGGGCTTCTTCCGCGAGATGCTCGGCGAGGTCGACGAACCGACCCTGCCGTTCGGCGTGCACGACGTCTCCGGCGACGGTCACGGCATCGATCGCGCCGAGCTGCAGCTCGACGCCGGGCTGAGCCAGCGCATCCACGCGCAGGCGCGGCGCCTGCGCGTCAGCCCGGTCAGCCTGCATCACCTGGCCTGGGCGCGCGTGCTGTCCCTGCTGTCGGGACGCGACGACGTGGTGTTCGGCACCGTGCTGCTGGGCGGCATGCAGAGCGCGAGCAGCGAGCGCGCGATGGGGATGCTGATCAACACCCTGCCGATCCGTCTCGACGTGGGCGCGCCGGCGGTCGAGGAGGCCGCGCGCGAGGCCCACCGGCGCCTGAGCGAGCTGCTGCTGCACGAGCACGCGCCGCTGACGCTGGCGCAGCGCTGCAGCGGCATCGCCGCGCCGGCGCCGCTGTTCAGCGCGCTGATGAATTACCGGCAGGGCGGCGACCTCGACGAGGAGACCGGCGACGAGGGCCTGCCCGACGACTACGGCATCGAGTTCCTCGATACCGAGACGCGTAACAACTACCCGCTGACCATCATGATCGACGACCTCGGCACGGGCTTCGGCCTGACCGTGCTGGCGCTCGACGATTTCGGCGCGCAGCGCGTGTGCGGCTACATGAGCCAGGCGCTCGACAGCCTGTGCGACGCGCTGGAACGCGCGCCGCAGGTGTCGGTACGCACCCTGGCGGTGATGCCGCCGGCCGAGCGCGAGCAGGTGCTGCGCGGCTTCAACGACACCGCCGTCGAGTTCTCCGGCGAGACCACCCTGCACCGGCTGTTCGAGGCGCAGGCGGCACGCACGCCGGAAGCGGTCGCGCTGGTGGCCGAGGACGGCACGCTGAGCTTCGACGGGCTGAACCGGCGCGCCAACCAGGTCGCGCATCGCCTGCTGGCGCTGGGCGCGCGCCCCGACGACCGGGTCGCGATCTGCACCGAGCGCAGCGTCGACATGGTGGCCGGCCTGCTCGGCATCCTGAAGGCGGGCGCGGCCTACGTGCCGATCGATCCGTCCTATCCCGACGAGCGGATCGCCTACATGCTGGCCGACAGCCGGCCGATCGCGCTGCTCACGCAAGGCGCGCTGCAGGCGCAGTTCGCCGCCGCCGGCGTGCCGGTGCTGCTGCTCGACGACGAGGGCGAGCACGCCGACGGCCTGCGCTCGCAATCCGATCGCGATCCCGACGTGCGCGAGGTCGGCCCGGGCAACCTGGCCTACATGATCTATACCTCGGGCTCGACCGGGCAGGCCAAGGGCGTGATGGTCGAGCACCGCTCGGTGGTGAACTTCTGGAACGTGCTGCGGCACGGCATCTACGCCGACATGCCGGACCATTCCACCATCGCCCTGAACGCGGCCTTCTCGTTCGACATGTCGATCAAGGGGCTCTCGCAGCTGCTCTCGGGCCACCGCCTGGTGCTGATCCCGCAGGCGATCCGCGCGAGCGGCGCCGAGTTGCTGGCCTTCCTGCGCCAGCATCGGGTGGACGGCTTCGACAGCACGCCCTCGCAGCTCGAGGGCCTGCTGGCCGCGGGCCTGCTGGAGCCGGGCGACTACCAGCCGGGCAGCGTGCTGCTTGGCGGCGAGGCGATCAATGCCGTGACCTGGGAGCGGCTGCGCGCCTCGGACACGATCCGCTTCCACAACATGTACGGCCCGACCGAGTCGACCGTCGATGCCACCATCGGGCTGATCCGCGAGCTCGGCGAGCGCCCGAGCATCGGCCGGCCGATCGCCAACACCCAGGTCTACCTGCTGGACGCCCACGGCGAGCCGGTGCCGGTAGGCTGCGTGGGCGAGATCCACGTCGGCGGCGTGCAGGTCGCGCGCGGCTACCACGAGCGGCCGGCGCTGAGCGCCGAGCGCTTCGTCGAGGACCGCTTCTCGGCGCTGCCCGGCGCGCGTCTCTACAAGACCGGCGATCTCGGGCGCTGGCTGCCGGACGGCACGCTCGACTATCTCGGCCGCAACGACTTCCAGGTCAAGATCCGCGGCTTCCGCATCGAGCTGGGCGAGATCGAGGCACGGATCGCCGCCTACCCGGGCGTGCGCGAGGTGCAGGTGATCGCCCGCGAGGACAGCCCGGGCGAGCGCCGCCTGGTGGCCTACCTGGTGCGCCAGGCGGGCAGCGCGCTATCGACCGCCGAGCTGCGCGCGACGCTGGCCGAATCGCTGGCCGAGCACATGGTGCCGAGCGCCTTCGTGGTGCTCGACGCCTTCCCGCTGACCACCAACGGCAAGCTGGATCGCCGCGCCCTGCCCGAGCCCGATTCGAGCTCGGTGGTCACGCGCGAGTACGAGGCGCCGCTCAACGAGACCGAGGCCAGGATCGCCGCGATCTGGCAGGACCTGCTGCACCTGGAGCGGGTCGGCCGCCACGACCAGTTCTTCGAGCTGGGCGGCCATTCGCTGATGGCGGTGCAACTGCTCGGGCGGGTCCGCAAGCATGCCGGCATCAAGGTCTCGCTGCGCGACTTCCTGGCCCGGCCGACCGTCGCGAGCCTCGCGGCGCTCGGCGGCCAGGCCGCGGCGGCGCCGCTGCGGGCGATCCCGCGCGCCGACCGCCAGGCCCCGCTGCCGCTGTCGTTCGCGCAGCAGCGGCTGTGGTTCCTCGATTCGCTCGATCACGCGATCGGCGCGGCCTACCACCTGCCGGTCGCGCTGCGCCTGACCGGCGAGCTGGACCGCGAGGCGCTGCTCGCGTGCCTGCGCACGGTGATCGCGCGCCACGAAATCCTGCGCACCAACTTCGTCTCCGACGAGCTCGGCCGGCCGCGGCAGCAAATCCACGCCGAGCCGCGCTTCGCGCTGGCCGAGCACGACCTGCGCGGCCTGCCGCGCGGCGAGCAGGACGCCGCGGTGGCGCGGATCGGCGACGACGAGGCCGGCACGCCGTTCGACCTGGCCCGCGATCCGCTGATCCGCGGCCGCCTGCTGCTGCTCGATGCGCAAAGCCATGTGCTGCTGGTCACCCTGCATCACATCGTCTCCGACGGCTGGTCGACCGGCGTGCTGGTCGAGGAAGTCAGCCGCCTGTACGCCGCCCGCCTCGCCGCCCGCCTCGCCGCGCAGCCGGATCCGCTGCCGGCCCTGCCGCTGCAGTACGCCGATTACGCGGCCTGGCAGCAGGGGCGCCTCGGCGAGGAAGGGCTCGACCGCCAGGTGGCGTTCTGGCGCGACCAGCTGGCCGGCGCGCCGGCGCGGCTGGCGCT
>NZ_VWWK01000208.1:0-11049 GCF_011753035.1 Burkholderia sp. Ax-1720
TCCCGGCAGGCGGCTGCCGTGTCAGGCCATCATGCCGAGCGCGCCGCGACGCAGCAGCGGCTGGTCCGAGCCGACCACGAACCAGCCCGCGCCCATCGGCTCGAACTCGCCGCGGTCCTGGCCCGCCCCTATCGCCACGCCGCCGCGCTTGCCGTCGCGGCCCGCCAGGGCCAGCACCGTCAGCGTGGCCTGCATCCCCCCGAGCGGTCCACACTCGACGGAACCGCGAGCCCACTGCGAGCTCGTCCAGCGCCGCCTCGACGCTCGCGCGGCCGGTGTGGCGCAGCGCCTCCTCGCGGTTGCCGGTCCAGATCCGCGTGCGCCGCATCACGCGCGCGAGCAGCGCCGACTCGATGCTGTCGACCAGCGGGCCGGGATCGAAGGCCACCACCACCGATTCGGGCAGCGTCTCGAGCCAGTCCGCCAGCAGCGCGCCCTTGTCGGGCACGCACAAGCCGTAGCCCGTCACATAGACGATGTCGCGCGGCGTCACCGCCAGCGCGTCGAGCACGTCACGCTCCAGCACCGCCTCGGCGCCGAGATGGGTGACGAAGGTGCGCTCGGTGCTGGCGTCGACGATCGCCACGCAGATGCCGGTATCGCGATCGAGCACGCGCGGCGCGGCCAGCTCGGCGCCCTCGGCGGCCAGCGCCTGGCGCGCCAGCTCGCCGAAGCGCCCGGTGCCGTGGCCGCCGGCATAGACGCAGGCCATGCCGCTGCGCCGCGCGGCCGCGATCACGTTGAAACCGCCGCCCACCTCGAAGCGCGCCTCGGAAGCCAGCACGTCGCCGCCGGGCGGCGGCAGCGCGCCCACGCGCATGATCAGGTCCACCAATACCTGTCCCGTATGAATCAGACGGGGAACTGCCAAACTCATGACATACGCTCCTGCAGACCACGATTGCGCCGCGCGCCGCCGAGCAGCGCATAGAGACCGCCCGCGACGATGAAGGTGACGATCCAGCCCAGGCCGTTGCGGCCCAGCCAGCTGCCGGCGAAGGGCCCGTGGAAGCCGTGCTCGCCGCCGATCGACAGGAAGCTGAAGCCCAGCACGATGGCCAGCGCCCAGGCGCCGAACGCGCGCCATTCCACGCCGCCACGATACCAGTAGGCGCTGGCCGGGCTGACGTCGAGCAGGGCCTCGGGCCGGTAGCCGTCGCGGCCGGCCAGGTCGACGATGAAGATGCCGACCCAGGCCGTGATCGGCACCGCCAGCAGCGAGATGAAGCCGATGAAGGGGCCGTAGAAGCTGCCCTCGACCAGCATGAAGTAGATCGAGCCGGTGGAGATCACCACGACGTCGACCACCACCGCCTGCACGCGCTTGACCTTCAGGCCCAGCGTGAGCGTGGTGAGCCCGGCCGAATAGACCGACAGGTAGTTCGACAGCAGCAGCCCGCCGAAGGCGGCGATCAGGTAGGGAATCGCCATCCAGTGGGGCAGCAGATCGCGGATCGCGGCGATCGGGTCGGTGGCCGAGGCGAGCTTGTCGTTGCCCACCGCGAGCAGCGCGCCGAGCGTGATCAGCAGGATCAGCGGGATGCCCGCTCCGAACGCGGCCGAGGCGACCAGCGAGCCGGCCTTCACCTCGCGCGCCTGGTAGCGCGACATGTCCGCGCCGGCGTTGGCCCAGCCGATGCCGGTGCCGCCCGCGATGGTGCCGATGCCGATGATCACCGCGCTGGCCGGCGCCGGGGCCGCCGCGAACACCGCGTGCCAGTCGATCGCCTGGGCCAGGAAGCCGGCCACCACCAGGTTCAGCGCGCCGAAGACCCAGGTCGACCACTTCTGGATCACCAGCAGGGTGGCGTGGCCGAGGCCCGACACCACCAGGGTGGCCGCCACGAAGATCGCGATGAACAGCAGCGTGAGCAGCGGATGCGCCTTGGCCTCGGCCGAGCCGCCGAACACGATCGAGAACAGCGAGAGCAGCACGTAGGCGCCGGTGGTGGTGTTGACGGTTTCCCAGCCGAGCCGCGAGAGCAGCGAGACGATGGTCGGCCCGATGTTGCCGCGCACGCCGAACACCGCGCGCGAGAGCGTCAGGCTCGGCGCATGGCCGCGCCGCCCGGCGATCGAGATCACCCCGACCAGCGCGAACGAGCCGGCCGCGCCGACCACCGCCACCAGCATCGCCTGCCAGATCGCCAGGTGCTGGAAGGCCACCAGGGTGGCGCCCAGCGGCAGCGCCAGGATGCTGATGTTGGCGGCGAACCAGACCCAGAACAGTTGCAGCGGATGGCCGCGACACTCGTCGTCGGGTACCGGTTCGATGCCGCGCGCCTCGATCTTGCCGGCGTGCGCGGGGTTGCGGGACGAAGCCATCTGTCTGTCTCCTGAAGCTGGGTGGGGAACGCGCGGGATGCGCGGGGCTCGCGCTAGCCGCGCGGGCCCCGTGCGCCGCGCAAGGCGAGCAGTTGCGCGCTGAGCGCATCGAGATCGAGCGCGCTGACGCGGCGCACGGTCTCGACGAGTGACTGGGGCAGTGCCTGGTAGCCGGCGCAGGCGCCGAGCATCGCGCCGAGCATCGCGGCGATGGTGTCGGTGTCGCCGCCGAGGCTGGCCGCGCTGGCCAGCGAGGCCTCGATCGCGGTGCCGTGGCGTCGCGCGTCGTGGGCCAGCGCGAAGGCCGCCACCACCGATTCCTGCGAGGCCACCGAGGTGCCGACCACTTCGTACAGCCAGTCGGCCAGCGCCTCGCCGCTGCGCGCGGCGCTCTCGCCCGCCACCCAGCGCAGCCGCGCGCCGATGCGCGCGCCGGCGATCCAGTTGCCGCGCGTCTCGCCGAGCTCGGCGAAACGTGTGCCGGCCTCCAGCGCCTCGCCCAGCGAGGCGCCCTCGATGCCGGCCGACACGACGGCCGCCACCGCGGCCGCGCTGGCGATGCCGAGCGTGGTGTGATGGGTCACCAGGCAGGAACCGACCACCGCCTCGACGAAGGCCTCGGGATCGGCCAGCGAGGTGGCGATGCCCACCGGCGTGACGCGCATCGCGGCGCCGTTGGTGGTGCCGAAGCGGCCCGCCAGCGAGACGTCCTCGCCATCGACGATGGCCTGCGTGGCGCGCCGCGTGGAGGGGCCGAGCAGGTCCAGCGAGCCGCGCGCCTTCATGTCGGCTTCCCAGGCGATCAGGCGCCGCGCGAACTCGAGCGGCGCGATCGCGCCCTGCCCGTCCACCAGCAACTGCGCCACCAGCACCGCCTGCTCGGTGTCGTCGGTGATCGCGCCGGCGCGCATGTTCGGCGCGATCGGCTGGTCGGGGCCCGCGTCGAGCAGGCCCGTGACGCGGCCGAAGCGTTCGCGGATCGTCTCGCGGCTCAGGGCCTGGGTCGGCATGCCGAAGGCATCGCCCAGCGCGAGGCCGTAGAAGGCGCCGCGCGCGCGGTCCAGGCGCGCGGCATCGGCCTGGTCGGGGTCGGGAAACGAATCAGTACGGTCGATCGACATCAGAATTCCAGGTGCAGGGCAAAGTGGGCAGGGTCGAGCAGGCTCACCACGTACTCGATCACGCGGTTCTCGCGGTCGCGCGTGAGGCGCCGCGAGCGCAGGAAGGGCGTGCCGGCGCGGCGCTTGAGCAGCCGCGCGTCCTCGGCCTCCAGGCCGACCACCTCGGCCCATTGCTCGCCGTGGTCGGCCACCATGCCGTGCTCGGCCAGCGTGCGGTTCAGCGAGCCGCCCACCAGCCCTTCGAGCGGCAGCGCGGCCAGTTCGTCGGAGAACGGCAGGCGGCTGCGTTCCAGCGAGATATGCGCGGCCGTGTCGCCAATCACGCGCATCCGGTCGATCGCCACGAAGCGCGCGCCGGCCAGGCCCAGTTCGGCCGCCAGCGCCTCGTCGTCGATGATCGCGATCTGCAGCAGCTTGGTCTGCGCGCTGCCGCCGGCGCGCTCCAGCGCGGTGGTCCAGCCCAGCGAGCCGTCGATGGCCTGGCCGTGGAAGGTCACGAAGGAGCCGATCCCGCCGCGCCGCGTGATCAGGCCGCTGCTGGTGAGCAGGTCGAGGCCCTTGCGGACCGTGTTGCGGCTCACCGCGAAACGCTCGACCAGCTCGCTCTCGCTCTCGAGCTGCTGGCCATAGGGCAGCCGCCCGCTCAGGATGTCCCGCTCGAGCTCCGCCGCCACCCGGTGTGCCTTGGAACGCCCGACTTCGGACGTCCTGGCCGATTTACGCACCATCTTCTGTCTCCTGTCAGCAAGTGCCGCGCGGCCCCGGTTTCCGGTAGCGGAAAGCCGTTCGCGCGTCGCAAAAGGTACAAGTATGCACAGGTTTGACGACGGGCGGCGCCGGAAGGTGGATCGGGACGCACGCATGGTGATGACGGAAGCTCGGCTCACTCGCTGAAACGATCGATGAAGGGAACGGGAAAACGGCGGCGGCGGGCTCAGAAGCGATGCACCATGCCGAGCTGGAAGCCGCGCGCGTCCGCGCCCGGATAGGCCAGCGGCAGGCCCGCGTTGGCGGAGCCGGCCAGCCGGTACGAGGCGTCGCCGCGGTTCTGCAGGAAGGACAGCGCGCCGTACAGCGAGGTGCGCTTGGAGAACGTGTAGGTATAGAGCGCGGCGATCTGCCGGGCGTTGGCGCCCTGTCCCGTCTCGTCGTGCAGGTAGGTGCCGCCCAGCGACAGGGCCTGCGCGGGCGTCACCTGGTAGAGCGCCGAGATGCCGTAGATATTCACGTCGAGACCGATGTCGGCCCACTTCGCGCCGCTCCAGCCGAGATAAACGGTGGTCTTGCCGATCTGGTAGCCGGCGCCCACCTCGGCGGTGCGGTCGAGCGTGCTGTTGTCGGCGCTGCGCACCGCCTGGGCCGCCGCGATCGCCGAGAACGGGCCGTGCGCGTAGGTCACGTCGGCCTGGTAGCTGGCGCCCCCCGAGCGCAGCCCGCCCGCGTCGCCGAAGCCGACATAGACGCTGAACTGCAGCCCCGACAGCGAGGGCGACGTGTAGGAGACCGTATTGCTGGTGCGCACCGCGTAGGTTTCCATGTTGCTGAAACCGGAAGCCTGGGTGGCCGCGCCGAACGCGTCGAGCCCGCCCTGGTCGTTGAACAGCGGCGAGTTCTGGCGGCCCACGTGCAGCTCGCCCCAGTTGCCGCCCAGCCCGACCCAGGCCTGGCGGCTGAACATCGAGCCCGGCGTGGCGAAGCTGCCGTCGTTCGGGTTGAAGCCGTTCTGCAGGTCGAAGTTGACGTAGTTGCCGCCGCCGATGTCCTCGTGGCCGCGCAGCCCGATCCGGCTGGCCCACTGCCCCGACGAACCGATCGCCGCGGTGTAGCCGTTGCCGGTGTTCACGTACTGGAAGAACTCGTCGATGATGCCGTACAGCGTGACGCTCGAATCGGCATGGGCGACGAGCGGCAGCAGGCCGGCGGCGAGCGCGAACGTCAGACGCGACAGACGGAAGGACATCGTGGAACCCTGGTCGGATGGGATGCGGTCGTTTCGACCGGCCTGTTCCTCTAAAAAGTACATGTAGGAACAGGCGCAAAATTAAGGTTCCAATTTGAACAAGTCAAGCAGGCATCACTAGGGGAAAACCGCAGGGGGCCCGCCCCGCTTTCCTCGGAGGAAAGCGGAACCCTGGCAGGCGACGAGGCGATGGAAGGCCCGGGACGGCCGAGGCGCGGCCGGGTCGCGGCAAGCGGATGCGGGAACTCGCGCCGGGGAAGCGGCGAGGCGGCGAGGCGGCGAGGCGGGGAATTGCGTGGAATGGCGGGGAAAGGAAGGCGGGAGAACGAAACGGATCAGGCGGGAAACCGCCGGCGCGAGCGCGCCGGCGATTCGAACCACACGAGCAAGCGCGGGATCAGGCCACCAGCGAGCCCTCGGCGGCGCCGGTCATGCGATTCAAGGCGATCCGGCGCGCCTCGTCGAGCGTGGCGGCCACCTCCACCGGCACCCCGAAGGCCCGCTCGATGCCCGGCGCGCGCTCGAGCGCGGCCTCGCGCTCGGCCGGATCCGGCTCGATCGAGATCAGCGCGCGGCAGATCGCGGCCAGCGCCTCGCGGTTCTGCTTGAGCCAGAGGCCGCGCTGCTTGCGGTCCTCGTGCCCCTCCTCCGGGCGGCCGGCCGGGAAGATCATCACGAACGGCATGCCGATCCGCAACAGGGTCTGCATCTCGTCCTCCCAGCGCGCGGCGTAACCGTCCTCGATCGTCTCGTTGCGCATTAGGACGAAGGGAAATTCGCGCAGGTCGAAGATGCGCAGCGCCGGGGTGCTGGTGGTTCGGGTAGTCATGGTGAACGCTCCATCGAATTCGGGTTTTGCAACCACACGAGGAGCATTGTTGGCCGGCGGCGGGCAAAGCTGATAATGTCGTTTGGTCAAAAAATAATGAATTCCGGCCATGACCTCCAACCCGGCTTCATCCACCCCCGACAGCCCCTCGACGCTCCAGGAAGCGATCGAGCGGCTCGACGGCCCGGTCCTGATCGCCCTGCCCGGCGGCGAGCACCGCGGGCCGCACGCCTATCGCCTCGGCACGCGCGAGATCGACTGGCACCAGCACCGGCGCGGCCAGGTGTTCTGCATCGAGAGCGGCTGCGTGCACGTGCGCACCCCGCACGGCTCCTGGCTGCTGCCGCCGCACCGGGCCGGCTGGATTCCGCCCGGGGTGCCGCACAAGGTCAGCATCAGCGGCGCGCTGAGCGGCTGGAGCGTGGCGATCGCGCCGGCGGCGAGCCGCACCCTGCCCGCCGAACCCTGCGTGATCGCGACCACCGAGCTGATGGCGGCCCTGGTGCGCCGCGCCGTGAGCTGGTATGGGCGCGACACGCTGAGCGCCGAGGAGACGCGCATCAGCCGCGTGCTGCTCGACGAGATCCGCCGCGCGCCGCACGAACCGCTGCACCTGCCGATGCCGGCCGACCGGCGCCTGCTGAAGATCGCCCGGCGCATCCTCGCGCAGCCGCACGAGGGCCGCACGCTGGAGGACTGGGCGCAATGGGGCGGCTTGTCGGCGCGCACGCTGAGCCGCCTGTTCCAGGCCGAGACCGGCACCAGCTTCGCGCAGTGGCGGCAGCAGGCGCGCCTGACGCTGGCGCTGGAGCGCCTGGCCGGCGGCGCGCCGGTCGCCAACGTGGCCGATGCGCTCGGCTACGCCACGCCGAGCAATTTCATCGCGATGTTCCGGCGCGCGTTCGGCGATTCGCCCGCGCATTACTTCGCGCGTCGGCGCGAAGGCTGAGCTCGGGCTGGCGCTGGCGGCAGCGCGCCGCCAAGGACGCAGCCGCGCCCACCACCGGCAGGCAGCCGGGAAGAAAAAGGGCCGCGCGCTATCCTCGCGCGCGGCGCGCGGCGCGTGCGGGACCTGCCAAGCATCGCGCACGCGACGAAACCGTGGAGCCCGCGCTAGAGCAGCACCGCCTCCGGCTCGATCGCGCCCGGCTCGTCCTCGCTGCCGCCGGCCTCGGCCGCCTCGCGCTCGGAGACGATGCGCCCCGGCACCTCGTCCGCGATCCGGCCGCGCAGGAGCCAGTCCAGCACCATCGGCCAGAGCCTGCCCTCGAAGCGGCTGTGGAAGAAGGCGAAATGGCCGATCGCGGTTTCGCCCACCTGTTCCGGGTTCAGGCGCAGATGGGTGACGCGGCTGCGGGTGAAGTAGCGCAGCAGCCGCTCGATCGCGGCGACCGTGCCGAACGGGTCGTCGCTCACGCTGAGCGCCAGGATCGGCGCGCGCAGGGCCGCGAAGCGCTGCACCAGCGCGCGGCGCTCGCGCTCGCCGCGCCGGATCGGCGCGCGCCGGTAGGTGTGCTCGAACTCGGCGCGGCTGCGGCTCCAGGACAGCGCCACGCCGCGCGGCGTGTCCTCCATCCAGCCGAGCCGCCGCGCCGGGAAATAACCGCACAACGTGCTCACGAGCGGCATCACCAGGTGCCATTTCCACAGCATCGATACCCGGCTGCGCGGCGCGTAATCGCGCCAGTGCGCGTATTGCGCGCCCATCGTGAAGACGCGGCGCACCAGGTGGTTCGAGGGCGCCAGGCCCAGCGCCACCCCGCCGATGCTGTGCGCGACCACGTCGATCGGCTGGCCGGGAAAGGCCATCGAGGCGTAACGCAGCACCGCCTCGGCATCGCGCTCGCCCCAGTCGAGCCAGCTCGCCTCGAATCGCGCCAGCACCGGCGGGCGCGATTCGCCGATGCCGCGATAGTCGTAGACGATCGCATCGCAGCCGTGGCGATGCAGCCAGGCCGCGAAGCGGAAGTAGTAACGGCAGCGCACCGAGGTGGCCGCGTTGACCACCACCACCGGGCGCGGTGCGAGCGGATCGGGCGGCGCGGCCTGACGCCAGACGAAGCCGCCGATCGGATAACCGTCCCCGGCGACGATGGTGACCGGCTCGGGCCCGGCGTCGGCCGCGTGGTCCATGTCGCGCGTCTTTCCAGTCGTATCGGCCATTTTCCCTCACATACCCGCAGTGCATGCCATGCCCATTCCGCTTGATCGCAGGGCAGGCTCCGAGCGCTATTGCACTTGACCGCCCCGCTCGACTCAATCAATCTTCTTGCATTGATCGCATGAGGCTCGCGCATGACAGTCCCGCTCATCAAACTCCCCTCGCTCGATCTCCTGCGCGGTTACGTGGCCGTCGGCCGGCGCATGAGCATCACGCTCGCCGCCCAGGACCTGTGCCTCACGCAATCGGCCGTGAGCCGCCAGGTGAATGCGCTCGAGGAGGCGCTCGGCACGCGCCTGTTCCACCGCGGCTACCGCTCGATCTCGTTTACGCCCGAGGGCGAGCGCCTGTTTCGCGTCGCCGACGAAGCCGTGCGCCAGTTGCAGGACAGCGTGGAGGCCCTGACCCATCCCAAGGCGCCCCAGCCCGTGACCATCACCGCCAGCATCGGCGTGGCGGGCCTGTGGCTGCTGCCGCGGCTCGGCGAGTTGCAGCAGGCGCATCCCGGCGTCGACCTGCGGGTGGCCGCCACCGACAAGCTGCTCGACCTGCGCGCCGAGGGCATCGACCTGGCGATCCGCTACGCGGCGGCCGACCACGCGCCGGCCAGCTCGGTGCGGCTGTTCGACGAGACCATCGTGCCGGTGGCGCATCCCTCGCTGGGCGTCACCGCGCTGGATGCCGACACGCTGGCGCGCCACGCGCTGCTCGAATTCGACGGCCCGCGCCGCCCGCTGCTGCAATGGGCCGATCATCTCGGCGCGCTCGGCCTGGAGGCCGCGCAGCGGCGCGGCGTGCTGCGCTTCAATCAATACGACCAGGTGATCCAGGCCGCGCTGGCCGGGCGCGGCATCGCGCTGGGGCGCGTGGCCCTGGTCGCGCCGCTGCTGGCCGACGGCCGGCTCGCCGCGATCGGCGAGTCCGACTCGCATCGCGCCACCGGCTACGCCTACTGGCTGCACCAGGTCGATCCCGAACCGCGCGAGGACGTGCGCGCGGTGATCGACTGGATCCTGGCCGCCACCGGGGTCGAACCCGCGCGCAAGCTGGAGTTCGACGAGCAGGACGCGCGCTGATTCGCACCTGGAGGCCGTCGACCGGCCAAGCATTTCGATACGGAGGATCGCCGGGCTGCTGACTCCCTCCCGCCCGGCGCCTGCATCGGTGCGCATCGCATGCGACCCCTTTCATGCGGCTCGCGCATGCGAAGCGTGCCGCATTCTCACTTGATGCACGCTCCCGCCAGGCGCTTAATTGAGGCCCGGCGGCCCGCGACGGCTGGCGTCGCGCTCGCGACGCGTGCCGCGCGACATGAGAAGGAGACATATGCAGATCCGTTCCGAGGAGGCCTGGCGCCACCGCTGGCTGCTGGTGATCATGGGCGGCATCGTGATGGGCGGCGCGCTGGGCGTGCGCAACGTGCAGGGCCTGTTCCTGATGCCGGTCACGCTCGATCACGGCTGGAGCCGCGAGACCTTCGGCCTCGCGCTGGCGCTGCAGAACCTGCTGTGGGGCATCGCCCAGCCCTTCACCGGCATGATCGCCGACCGCTACGGCTCGGCACGCGTGATCTTCGCCGGCGCCGTGCTCTACGCGCTCGGCCTGGTGGTGATGGCGCTGGCGGCCACGCCCGGCGTCTACACGCTCGGCACCGGCCTGATGGTCGGCATCGCGCTGTCGGGCACCGCCTTCGGGGCCGTATATGGCGCGCTCTCGCGGCTGTTCCCGGCCGAGCATCGCGGCTGGGCGCTCGGCATGGCCGGCACCATCGGCGGCCTCGGCCAGTTCGTGATGGTGCCGCTCGCGCAGGGCATGATCGACTCGATCGGCTGGGTGCGCGCCAGCTTCGTGCTGGCCGCCGTGATGCTGGCCACCGCGCCGCTCGCGGCCTGGCTGCGCGACCGGCCGCCGGTGCGCGGCGCCGAGGGCGGCAGCCACCAGACGATGCGCGCCGCGGTGCGCGAGGCACTCACGCATCGCGGTTTCTGGCTGCTCAACATCGGCTTCTTCGCCTGCGGCTTCCAGCTCGCCTTCATCGCCGCGCACATGCCGGCCTACCTGCTCGATCGCGGCATGAGCGCGCGCCAGGCCAGCATCGCGCTGGCCACCATCGCCCTGGCCAACACGCTCGGCACCTTCCTGTGCGGTTATGCCGGCGGCATCTGGCGGCGCAAGTACCTGCTGGCCGGCATCTACTTCACGCGCGCGATCTCGATGGCGCTGTTCATCCTGCTGCCGCTCACGCCCGCCAGCCTCTACCTGTTCTCCTTCGTCACCGGCCTGATCTGGCTCGGCACGGTGCCGCTCACCAACGGCCTGGTCTCGCAGGTGTTCGGCGTGCGCTATATCGCGACGCTGTTCGGCTTCGTGTTCTTCGGCCACCAGCTCGGCAGCTTCTTCGGCGTCTGGCTCGGCGGCGTCGTCTACGATGCCACCCACTCCTACCTGCCGCTCTGGTACGGCTCGATGGCGCTCGGCGTAGCCGCCGGCCTGCTGCACCTGCCGATCAACGACCGCAGCGTGCCGCGCCTGTCGAGCCCGGCCCCCGCCGCGCAGCCGGTATGAAGCCGCGCCGCGATCCCCGCACCGCCTGGGCGACGAGCGCGACTCGGGCGAGCCATGAGGTCTCGCCCGGCCCCGCCCCGCAGGCGAG
>NZ_VWWK01000209.1:0-10894 GCF_011753035.1 Burkholderia sp. Ax-1720
CGCGGCCGCCTGCGCCCAGGCCGAGCCGCAGGCCAGCGCCAGCGCGCCGGCCGTCGCCCACCGCCAAGGCGCGACGGCCATGCCGCGCGCGCTTCCCCTGTGTTCCCTTTGTTCTGACCGCATCGACTATCCCGTGTACGAGACGAGCGTGCTCGCGCGCGAGCCTCGCGGGCACGCGCGACGAGGTCGGCCATCGTCGTCGCGACGGCCTTCCTGCTTCGCATGACTAAGTGAATCGGCCGCGCCCGGACGGGCCGGCCGGGCTTCGGGTCAGCTCTTCGGCAGACCCGGCGGGTTGGTGCGCGCGGCGTCGATCGCCTCGGCACCGAGGTTCCAGCGTTCCAGCACCTGGCGGTACTTGCCGTTCCTGATCAGGTCGTTGAGCAGCAGCGTGATCGGCGCGGCCAGCCCGCTGCCCTTGCGGGTGGTGACGGCCACCTCGGCCGTGATCGGCCAGCCGCCGCTGACGGTGCCGACCGCGCGGATGTCGTGCGTGCGCGACTGCTGGTAGGCGAGCGTGGCGTTGACGCTGAAGATCGCGTCGGCGCGCCCTGCTACCAGGCCGAGATAGCGCGCGGCCACGTCGTCGAAGTAGATCACCTGCACCGGCTTGAGCCCCTGCGCGACATTCTGCTTGTCCCAGGCCAGCAGGATCTTTTCCTGGTTGGTGCCGGAATCGGTGATGATGCGCAGCCCCGCCACGTCGCGGCGATCGCGGATCGCCTGGATCCGGCTGCCGTTCGGCACGTAGAAGCCCAGCACGTCGCGGCGGTAGGTCGAGAAGTCGAATTTCTCCTTGCGCTCCTCGGTGACGGTCACGTTCGACAGCACCGCGTCGACCTTGCCCGATACCACCGCCAGCGGCCAGTCGGCCCAGGCCAGCGGCACCAGCTTCAGCTTGAGACCCAGGCCGTCGGCCACCAGCTGGGCGAGGTCGGGATCGTAGCCCACCAGGGTCTTCGCGTCGGAAGCATAGGTGTCGAGCGGCGGCGACGAGGGGGCCAGGCCGATGGTCAGCTCGCCCTTGGTGACGAAGGGGAAGCTGGCCGGGATCGCCGCGATCGCGGCGCTGTCGGCGGTGGTCCGCACGCGGTCGTGCTGGTCGGGGCTCAGGTTCAGGGCCGCAGCCGGGGCCGCGGCCTGTGCCGGCAGCGCCAGCCATGCAAGGGCGCTCACCAGCAGGCCCGCCATCGTCGCTCGGAATGTGCTGCCTTGATTCATCGTGTCTTGTCCTGGTTGGTATCGTGGGGAGAAAGCCCGCTCGGGCTCAGCGCCGCCCGAGCGGCCCGGGGCGCCTCAGGTCGGCCAGCGTGTCGCTGCGCGCGCTCTCCAGCAGGTCCTTGCCGAAGGGCAGGCGCCAATGCACCTCGACCGGGATCGCCGGGTCGAAGAGCGGCACGTAGCCGGCCGCCAGGTACAGGCCCACGGCTTCCGGTTGGCGGTAGCCGGTGGTCAGGTAGAGACGTCGATAAGCCTGCCCGCGCGCCCTCGCCTCCAGCGCGTCGAGCACCTGGCGCGCGACGCCGCGGCGGCGCCAGGCATCGTGGGTCCAGATGCGCTTGAGCTCGGCCGTGCTCGCGTCGTAGCGCTGGAACGCGCCGCCGCCCACCGCCTCGCCCTCGTGCAGCAGCAGCACGAAGGCGCCCGAGGGCGGCGCGAAATGCTCGGCCGGGTAGGTATCGATCTCGTGGCGCGCTTCCACCACCCCGCCCGGCCGGAACTCGCGGTAGCGCGTCGCGTATTCGGCGGCGAGCCCGCCGAGCAGCGGCTCGGCCAGCGGATCGAGGGGCGAGGTGTCGACGACGTCGTAGGTCAGGAGCATGGTGGTCCGGGAATCGAGATCGATGCCTGCCGGCACGAGGCACGCAGGCCAAGATAGCAGCGCCCGGGCCTGCCACTAACCAAGCATTCGGCAGATCCTTATGCCCGTGCGCGCCGCTATGCGCAGCACGGATCGACCAATGCGCGAGGCCCTCCGCCGGGCCGGCGGCGCTGCCGCTCAGGCGTCGAGCGGCGACGCCAGATGGAACAGGCAGTCGCCGCGCCGGACGGCGGCCGGCACGCGACGGCACACCAGCTCGCCGGCGGCGGCGAAGCGCAACAGCACCGGCTCGCGCAGCGGCGTGTCGGGGAAGTGGATGCGCGCGGCCGCGTCGCCGGCCGCCACCGTCGCGCCGAGCTCGACCAGCGGCTCGAACAGGCCGGCATCGTGCGTGTAGAGGTATTGCTCGCCGCCCGTCACGCGATAGAAGCGGGTCGGCGCGCGCGGCGCCTCGGCGGGCACCAGCGGGCCGTGCAGCAGCCCGACATGGGCCAGCAGCCGCAGCAACCCGAGCCGGCCCTCGCGCAGCAGCGCCGGGCACAGCTCGCCGCCGCCGCCCAGCTCGGTGGTGATCGCGATCGCGCCCTGCCGGCGCGCCGCGCCCGAGCTGAGCACCGGGTTCTCGCGATGCAGGAAGGCGCGCGGCAGGCCGAAGGCATTCAGCAGCCCGCGCAGGCGCGCGTCCTCCCCGGCGTCGCGCGGCTCGATCGCCAGCATGTTGCCGCCGTCGTAGCGCAGCGAGCTGCCGCCCGAATGCAGGTCGACCAGGTAATCGGCGCGCGCGAACAGCTCGCGCTCCAGGTACTCGGCGATCGCCGCGGTCGGGCCGCCGCGCGCGTCGCCGGGAAAGCTGCGGTTCAGGTTGCCGCCGTCCAGCGGCGAGGTGCGCAGCCCCGCCTCGGCGGCCGGGAAGTTCGCCATCGGCAGCAGGATCAGTTGTCCGCGCAACCAGGCCGGATCGAGCTCGCGGATCAGGCTCGATACCAGCACCTGCCCCTCGTATTCGTCGCCGTGATTGCCGGCCATCAGCACCACCACCGGCCCCTCGCCGCGGCGCAGCGAGGCGATCGGCACCGGAATCCAGCCATAGGCCGAGCGATGCACCGAATGCGGCAGGCGCAGGTAGCCGGCGTGCCGGCCCTCGGCATCGAGGTCGATCTCGCTGGTGATGGTGCTCATGACGGTTCTCGTGCGGGCGTGGAGGGAAAGACAGCCATCGACCTTAAGCAAGCCGCGCCGCCGCCGGGAACGAATTTTTTCGCCTTTCGATATGTCGCCCGGGCATTTGGCCGGCCCGGCACGCTCACGCTCCGGCGCTGCCGCGTCGATCGTCGCGCGATCGCATCGGATCAGCACGATCGCGCATATGCTTGGCTCGATTTCTTCGTGGCCGGCCCGGCCGCGGCCCGGCAGAATCGACGGCGCCTTCCCGACCGACCAGGACCTTGCATCGTGAGCCGCGACCTTCTGCTGTTGCTCGAACCGGGTTTCACCGATCCCGCCCATCCCGGCGAACGCTTCGTCTGCCCTTACGGCATCCCGATCGAGGGGCTGCTGGCGGCCGCGCCCGATCGCGCGGCGCGGCTCGAGGTGAAGCGCCTGCCCTTCCCGCGCCCGCGCCCCGAGGTGATCGCGGCGCTGGACGAGGCTCACCAGGGCCTGCCGGTGCTGGTGCTCGGCGACGAACATCCGCTGCCCGAGGACGCCATCGCGCTCGGCGACAAGCATTACGTCACGGATACCAAGCGCATCCTGACCTTGCTGGCCGAGCGGCACGGCTTCCCCAAGCTCCATTGACGCGCCGGCGATGAGTGCCACCCCGCCGCGCCGCCTGCACCTGAACGTCAATGCCTGGCTGCAGGGTTTCGCGCCCTCCTCGTGGCGCGTACCCGGGAATTCGCCGCGCGGTTTCGTCGAGATCGAGCATTACCTGCGCATCGCGCGCATCGCCGAGGCCGGCAAGTTCGACGCGATCTTCCTGGCCGATTCGGTCAGCCTCGACGGCCTGGCCACCGGCCCGATCACCGCGCTCGAACCCACCGTGGTACTCACCGCGGTGGCGGGCGCGACCACCCACCTGGGCCTGATCGCCACCGCCTCCACCAGCTACAACGAGCCCTACAACCTGGCGCGCCGCTTCGCCTCGCTGGACCTGGTGAGCGGCGGGCGCGCGGGCTGGAACATCGTCACCACCGCCGACCTGCAATCGGCGCGCAACCACGGCCTCGACGCGGTGCCCGACCACGCCACGCGCTACCGCCGCGCGGCCGAGTTCACCGAGATCGTCAAGGCGCTGTGGAATAGCTGGGGCGATGACGCGCTGCTGGCCGATGCCGCCAGCGGGCGTTTCGTCGATCTCGACAAGCTGCGCGCGCTCGAGCATCGGGGCGAGTTCTTCGCGGTGCACGGCGTGCTGAACCAGCCGCGCTCGCCGCAAGGCCATCCGGTACTGGTGCAGGCCGGCGGCTCGAACGACGGCCGCGCGCTGGCCGCGCGGCATGCCGAGGCGGTGTTCTCGGCCTCGGCTTCGTTCGAGGAAGCGCTCGACTACGCGCAAGGCCTCAGGCACGCCGCCGAGGCGCAGGGCCGCGGCGCGGACGCGATCCGGATCTTCCCCGGCCTGGGCACCTTCATCGGCGGCACCGAGGCCGAGGCGAAGCGCCGGCATCGCGAGCTGATCGACCTGATCCCGCCCGAGCACAGCCTGCGGCGGCTGGCCGGCCGGCTCGGCGTCGCGCCGGAGCGGCTCGCGCTCGACCAGCCGTTGCCGGAAGACCTGCCGCTGCCGGCCAACGGCAACCACACCTTCTTTCGCACCATCCTGGCGCGCTCGCGGCAGCACGGCTACACGCTGCGCGAACTGCTGCGCGAGCTGGCCGGCGGCGGCGGGCATCGCGAGATCGTGGGCACGCCCGAGCAGATCGCCGACGATATCGAGCGCTGGTTCCGCGCCGGCGCGGCCGATGGGTTCAATCTCATGCCCGACGTGCTGCCGGGCGGCTTGCAGGACTTCGTCGACGAAGTGGTGCCGATCCTGCAGAGGCGCGGGCTGTTCCGCACCGAGTACGAGGGCGGCACGCTGCGCGAGCACCTGGGGCTGGCGCGGCCGGCGGCCTGAGCCGCGCCGCAAGGCGCGGCCCGGGCCCGTCCCGGCGCGCAAGCGTGCTCAGAACGTATGCTGCATGCCCACCCCGAGCGTGTTGCCGGTCGGGTTGCCGCTGAGCTTGTCGTAGGAATAGACCGCGTAGACGAAGGTGCGCCGCGACAACACGTATTCGTAGGCCAGGCTCGCCGTGTTGCGGATGTCGCTCGCGTTGGCCGGCTTGCTGTGATGCGTGCGCGCCCACTCGGCCAGGATCAGGTTGGTGGGCGTGATGCGCACCGTGGTACCCAGCTCGTAGGTATGCGAGCCCGATTCCGCGCCGTGGTTGCTGGTGGTCTGGGCGGCCGCGTAGAGCTTCACGTACTTCGTGTCGTAGGCCGCGCCGGCCAGGTACAGGTACTGCCCCGCGCTCGGCGCCACCGCCGCGGTGCGCACGTGCTGCGCCGAGAACACCGCCGTCAGCGGCCCGCTCGCGTAGGTCAGGTGCAGGCCGAGGTTGTCCTTGCCCTGGTGGCCGACGGTGCCGCTCACGCCGTAGATCACCGTGCCGGTCAGCCCGCCGTAGTTCGGCGAGACGTACTCGACCGCGTTGTCCCACACGGTATCGCCGATCTCGGTGTTGTCGTAGGTGCTGGTGTAGGACTGCACGATCAGCGGCGAGAACACCACCGAGGAACCGAACGGGTTCACCAGTTGCTGGTTGATGTAGGTCGGGTTGGTCTGCTCGCCGATCCGGAACGTGCCGTAATGCGCCGAAGCCAGGCCCACATAGGCATTGCGCGAGAAGAAACCGTCGGTGGTGTTGCGTCCCATCTGCCCGGTATTGGGCCGGAAGAAGCTCTCCAGCGAGAACACCACGGCATTGCCGCCGCCGATCTCCTCGCGCCCGCGCACGCCCCAGAACGAGGTGGTCATGCCGCCGCCGCCCACCTGCGCGGTGCTGGCCTTCGAGGTGCTGAGCTTGGAGGTGTCGACGTACATGCCGATCAGGCCGTACAGCTGCACCGAGCCCGAGGCGGTGGCCAGCGCGGCGGCCGAGGAGGCGTTGAGGTCGTCGGCGCGGGCCTGGCCCGACAGCGCGGCGATCAGGACGCCGAACAGTATGGCGCGCGGAGGCAGACAGGGCGCGAGCGATGTGCGATGCATGACGGTATCTCCAGGTGTTTTTTTGAGTGCGAGCGGCCCCTGCCGCGCCGCGCGGAGCGCGGGCGGAAGCAGGCCCTTCGGTTGTTATGGGTTCGGCCGGCTCGGCCGGCCAGGCGAGGCTTCGCTGCCCCTGCAGCGAAGCCCGCGGATCAGCCCGCCCGGCGGCGCGACATCACCGCATCGAGCTTGTCGCGATCGAGTTCGCGCTCCCAGGCGGCCACCGCCAGCGTGGCGACGCCGTTGCCGATGGTGTTGACGATCGCCAGGCCCGTGCCCATGAAGCGATGGATGCCGAGGATCAGCACCATGCCCGAGACGGGGATCAGCGGGAACACCAGCAAGGTGGAGGTGAGCATCACGAAGGCCGCGCCGGCCACGCCGCTGGCGCCCTTCGAGGTCAGCATCGCGACCCCGACCAGGGTCAGTTGCTGGACCAGGCTGAGCTCGACGTTGAAGGCCTGGGCGATGAACAGCACCGCCATGGTCAGGTAGATGTTGGTGCCGTCGAGGTTGAACGAATACCCGGCCGGCACCACCAGCCCGACCACCGATTTCGAGCAGCCCAGCGCCTCCAGCTTCTCCAGCATCTGCGGCAGCGCCGCCTCGGAGGAACTGGTGCCGAGCACGATCAGGATCTCCTCGCGGATATAGCCCATGAAGCGCAGGATGCTGAAGCCGAGCGCGCGCGAGATCGCGCCGAGCACCACCACGATGAACACCAGCAGGGTCAGGTAGAACGCGCCGATCAGCTTCAGCAGCGGCAGCACCGCGCCGATCCCGTAGGTGCCGATGGTGAAGGCCATCGAGCCGAAGGCGCCGATCGCGGCCACCTTCATGATGATGTGCACGATCCCGAAGAAGGTATGCGCGACCTGGTCGATCAACTGGGTCAGCGCCCGGCCGCGTTCGCCGAGCGCGGCCAGCGCGGCGCCGAACAGCACCGAGATCAGCAGGATCTGCAGCACGTTGCCGGTGGTGAAGGCGCTCACCAGTGTCTCCGGGATGATGTGCATCAGGAAGTCGACGGTGTTCTGGTGATGCGCGGCCGTGGTGTAGTCGGCCAGCGCCTTGGTGTCGAGCTTGGCCGGATCGAGGTTGAAGCCGGCGCCGGGCTTGAGCAGGTGCCCGCCGATCAGGCCGACCACCAGCGACAGCGTGGAGACCACCTCGAAGTAGAGCAGCGCCTTGCCGCCCACGCGCCCCACCTTCTTCATGTCGCCCATGCCGGCGATGCCGGCCACCACGGTGCAGAAGATGATCGGGCCGATCACCATCTTGATCAGCTTGATGAAGGCATCGCCGAGCGGCTTCATCTTGACCGCCAGCGAGGGCGCGAAATGGCCCAGCAGCACGCCCAGCACGATGGCGGCGAACACCTGGAAATACAGCGCGCGGTAGAACGGCTTGCGCGGGCTGCGCGCGGCCTGGGTCAGGGTGGCGCTCTCGTTCACGAGGCCTCCCCGGTGCCGCGGGCGGCGGCGCTATCGAAGCGGATCATGCATGTCTCCTGGTGGGTGTCGCCGGTGCCTCGGCACCGGCTTCCTGAACGGCTCCGCCGTCTGGCGCGGCGGTGGGTGAATCGGGTCGAATCGTGGAACGGGCGGCTTCAGCAGGTTCGCATCAGCGGCCGTACAAGCGGTTCGGATTATCGACCAGCAGCTTCTGCCGCAACTCCGCGTCCGGGCAGAAGCGGAACAGCAGGTCGACCAGGCCGCCGTCGTTCGGCATGTCCTTGCTGATGTTCGGATGCGGCCAGTCGGTACCCCACAGCACGCGATCGGGTGCCGCCTCGATCAGCGCGCGCGCGAAGGGAATCGCATCGTCGAAGGGCTTGCGGCCCACCGAGACGCGCTCGGCGCCGCAGACCTTGACCCAGGCCAGCGGGTTGCGCATCAGTTCCAGCAGCTCCGCGAAGGGCTGCTGCTCGAGCCCCGCCTCGGCGCGCACGCGGCCCATGTGGTCGATCACGAAGGGCACCTTGATGCGCTCGATCCGGTCGGCGTAGGTCAGGATGTCCTGCGCGTCGAGGTGCAGCACCACGTGCCAGCCCAGGTGCTGGATGCGCTCCAGCACGCGGTCGAACACGTCCAGGTCGGGCGCGCCGCCCAGGTGGGCCACGAAGTTGAAGCGCACGCCGCGCACGCCGCGCGCGTCCAGCTCGGCCAGTTGCTCATCCGTGACGTCGCCGTCGACGATCGCCACGCCCTTGTAGCGCCCCTCGCTGCGTGCGATCGCATCGAGCATCGCCGTGTTGTCGGTGCCGTGGCAGCTCGCCTGCACGATCACGCCGCGTTCGAGACCCAGGAAATCATGCAGGTCGACCAGGCGCGCGTAGGGCGCGTCGGGCGGCGTGTAGCTGCGATCGGGCGCATACGGGAACACGTCGCCGGGGCCGAACACGTGGCAGTGGGCATCCCAGGCGCCGGCGGGCAGGCCCTGCGAGGGACGAATCGGGTTCGGATCGGGAGGCAGGCAGGATTTCATGGAGTGTCTCATGGGGCCGCTTGCGGCGGCCTGTTTCGCAATATTCGGGAATGGGATGCATTGTCTAGCTTCCGTGTGACCACTACAATCGCCATACCGAACTAGCTGATATGTGAAATTCACATACCCAAGCCATGGATCTCAAGCAACTCGATGCCTTCGTCCACGTCGCCGAGCTCGGCAGCTTCACGCGCGCGGCCAACACGCTCAATACCAACCAGCCGGCGCTGAGCCGGCTGGTGCGGCAACTGGAGGTGGAACTGCGCCATACCCTGCTGGAGCGCAACGGCCGCGGCGTGACGCTGACGCCGGCCGGCCAGCGCATGCTGGCGCACGCCAAGGGCCTGCAGCAGCAGGTGCAGCGCGCCTCGCAGGATCTCGACGAGCTGCGCGGCACGCCGGGCGGCCATTTCGGCATCGGCATCACGCCCAGCTTCGCGCGGGTCGGCACGCTGGCGCTGGTGCGGCGCTTCCGGGCCTCGTTCCCGGGCGCCACGCTGTCGGTCGCGCAGGGCCTGTCGACCTACCTGACCGAGTGGCTGATGATGGGCCGCATCGACGTGGCCGTGCTCTACGACACCTTCGACACGCCCTCGATCGACAAGCGCACCATCCATACCGAGGAGCTGTTCCTGGTCGGGCCCGGCGGCGGTGACGGCGACAGCGGCGGCGAGGCCGAGGCGGAGCGCATCGAGACCATCGCGCTGCGCGAGATCGTGCGCTATCCGCTGGTGATCCCGGGCCGCATGCACGCGATCCGCCACATGGTGGAGGCGGCCGCCGCCGAACAGGGGATCCGCCTGAACATCGAGCTCGAGGTGGACGGCGTGGCCTCGATCCTCGATTTGGTCAGCGAGGGGATCGGCCACGCGGTGCTGGCCCTCAACGCGATTCCCGCCGAGCTGCGCACCGGCCGCTTCCGGCTCACGCGCATCACCGAGCCGACCCTGTACAGCCGGCTGGCGATCGCCACCAGCCGGCGACATCCGCTGCCGCAACTGGCGCGGCAGGCGATCGCCATGCTCGAGGCCGACGTGCTGCCGCTGTATGGCGCGAGCGCGCCGGGGGCGGGCTACGACGCGATCTAGCGAGCCGGTGCCCGGCTAAGCCGCTTTCCCCTCCTGCTTATCGCCGCGCCTGCTTTCCTAGCGACGATTTCTTGGTTCGCGCGCCGCCGCGTCCTGCGTAAATTGCCAGGTTTCCCAGACGACACGGCGCCCCGCCGCCGCCCCTCCCGGAGACCACCCGATGAAGCCGTCCTGGCTGCGCGTGCTGCGCCACGCCGCCCTGTCGATCGCCGCGCTCGCCGCCGGCGTCGCCGCCCTCGCCTCGCAGAACGCGGCGGCCGCCCCCGCCGCCACCGCCGAGATCCGCGTCGACTACGCCTACTACTCGCCCGAAAGCCTGGTGATCCGCCATTTCGGCTGGCTCGAGGACGAATTCAAGCCCGACCACGTGGCGATCCGCTGGCTGCTGAGCCTGGGCAGCAATCGCGCGCTCGAGTACCTGAACAGCGGCGCGGCCGACTTCGGCTCGACCGCCGGCCTGGCCGCCGTGCTGGGCCGCGCCAACGGCAACCCGATCCGCGCCGTCTACGTGTTCTCGCGGCCGGAATGGACCGCCCTGGTGGTGCGCAAGGATTCGCCGATCCACACGCTGGCGGACCTGAAGGGCAGGAAGATCGCGGCCACGCGCGGCACCGACCCGTTCCTGTTCACGCTGCGCGCGCTGCACACGGTCGGGCTCACGCGCGACGACGTGGAGCTGGTCAACCTCCAACACCCCGACGGCCGCACCGCGCTCGCCAACGGCCAGGTGGACGCCTGGGCCGGCCTCGATCCGCACATGGCCGCGGCCCAGTTGGACGACGGCGCCAGGCTGCTGTACCGCAACGTCGGCTTCAATACCTATGGCTTCCTGAACGTGCGCGAGGCCTTTGCCAGCCAGTATCCGCAGGCCGTCACGCGCGTGCTGAAGGTGTACGAGAAGGCGCGGCTGTGGATCATTGCGCATCCGGACGAGACCGCGCGGATCGTCGCCGACGAATCGAAGGTCTCGCTGCCGGTGGCGAAGCTGCAACTGCAGCGCAACGACTTCAGCGACCCGGTGCCCGGCGAAACCCAGCGCGCGGCATTGAAGGCCGCCGCGCCGGTGCTGACCGAGGAGCAGTTGGTGAAACCCGGCGTCGATCCTGCCAAGGTGGTGGATGCGCTGATCGACCCGAGCTTCGCGCGGCCGCTGGCCGCCTCGCGCTGAGCATGGGCCGCAGCGCCGCCCGCGACGACGCGCCGGCCGCGCCAAGGCCAGCGCACTCGCAGCCGCGAGAAGGTGCCGCGGCG
>NZ_VWWK01000210.1:0-10826 GCF_011753035.1 Burkholderia sp. Ax-1720
AGGCGGTGGGCGCGCTGGTGGCGCAAGGCGCGCCGGTGGCGCGGCGCACGGCCCGGCGCGGCACCGCCGGCCCGCATCTGTCGGCGCGCGAGGTCGAGGTGCTGCGCGTGATCTCGCGCGGCGCCAGCAACAAGGAAGCCGCGCAGGAACTGACCATGAGCCCGAGCACGGTGCGCACCCACGTCGAGAACGTGTTCCGCAAGCTCGATTGCTCGACGCGCGCGGCGGCCACGCTCAAGGCCTCGTCGCTGGGCCTGATCTAGCCGCACGACGCGAGGGCGCCTGGCCGGCCGGCTCAGGCCGACGGCCCGGCCAGCACGATGTCCGGCACGCCGCCGGCCTGCACCATGATGTAGACGAGCGGCTCGTCGGTGTCGTTCCTGACGTGGTGGACCACGCCGGGATCGACCGAGTGGAAGCCGCGCACCTCCGTGCGCTCGACGCGGCCGTCGATCCGGTACTCCACCGTCAGCACCCCGCGCACCACCACGAACTGGTCGCTGACATGCGTGTGGTGATGCCATTGCGTCTCGCCGCCGGGCTGGATGGTGGTCTGCAGCACCGTGCAGCCGTCCTCGCGCAGCAGGCTGCGGTACTGCACCTTCGGGTTGGCCAGCGCGATATCCTTGTCGTCCATCTCGTTCTCCGTCTGTCTCGATCCTGCCCGTGCCGCGTCGTTCCGGCCGCGACTCACGAAGTACCGGCACGCCGGCGCCGGAAGCCGTCCACCGCCCACCACCAGCCGGCGATCAGGAAATAGATCGCGCCCACTGCCTCGCTCGACAGCAGCACGCCGGCCAGCACCGAACGCGCGCCGCCCGCCAGCGCGTTCCACGGCGGCTCGGCGCGCCTGCCGCGGCGAGCCGCGCGAGCCAGCTGCAACAGCCCGGACAACACGGCCCAGGCGCCCAGTGCGCGAGGCAGCCAGCTGCCGGCCGCGATGATGATCAGGTGACGAACCGACATGGCATGGCTCCTTCCCGCATTCGATCCTGCCGACGATCATGGCAGCGCCCGGAACCCGCCGACATCGGTCATTTGACCGATGTCGGCGCGCGGCATGCCGCTCACACTTCGCTCGACACCCCCTTGCCTTCCAGCATCGCGTCGATCCACACCGCGATCTCGGCCAGGTAGGGCGGCGTGCCGATGTCGTCGTGCGAGCAGGCCACCGGCGTCGAGCGGATCTCGCCGTCCACGTGCGCGCGCCAGTGCAGCAATGGCGACTCCATCCTGACCGCCTCCTCGGTGGCGGTGAAATGCGTCAGGGTGCCCTTGAACACCTGCTTGGGCAGGTAGCGCTGCGAGATCCGCAGGTTGTTGCGCCGGACCTCGACCAGCCCCTGGATATGCGCCTCGGTGAGATCCGCGAAGATATGCCCTTCGCGGCGCACGATCGCCGTCACCTCCGCCACGCTCAGCAGGTGCCCCGGCTCGATCGTCTCCATCGGGTAGCCGGCCGTGCGCAGCACGTTGGCCAGCGTGTACTGGTCGTCGACGGGCACCTCCTCGGTGGTGTAGAGCAGGTAGCTGTCGAGCATGCCGAGGAAGTCGACCTCCTCGCCCATCGCCTGCAACTGGCAGGCGATCTCGAAGGCCACCAGCCCGCCCATCGACCAGCCCAGCACCCGATACGGCCCTTCCGGCTGCACGCTGCGCATCGCCTCGATGTAGCCGCGGCTCATGGCCTCGACCGAGGCGGCCGGCGTGGTGCCTTCGGCGATCCCGTCGGCCTGCAGGCCATAGACCTGGAAGCCACCCTGCGCATGACGCGACAGGCCGACGTAGGACCAGCTCAGCCCGCTGGCCGGATGCACGCAGAACAGCACGGGGCCGCCTTGCTCGCGCAGCTTGACGGGCAGCAGCCGCTCCACCGGCGAGGCGACTTCCAGCGGGAAGTCGATCTGCCGGGCCTGGCTCGCCAGCTCGGGGAAGGCGAACAGCGTGCTGATCGACAGCCGCACGCCGAAACGCTGGTGGACGCGATCGAGCAGGCTCATCGCCAGCAGCGAATGGCCGCCGAGCGCGAAGAAATTGTCGTGGCGGCCGACCCGCTCCAGCTTCAGCACCTCGGCCCACACCACGGCCAGCGCCTGCTCGGTGTCGCCCAGCGGCGCCTCGTAATGCGTGCTGGCATAAGCGAGCGCGTCCGGCTCCGGCAGCGCGCGACGGTCGAGCTTGCCGTTCGGCGTCAGCGGCAAGGCATCGAGCCGCACATAGGCGGCCGGCACCATGTACTCGGGCAGGCTGGCCTGCAGGCTGCGGCGCAGGTCCTCGGCGCGCAGCGCCTCGCCGGTCCAGTAGGCCAGCAGCCGGCGCTCGCCCGCCTCGCCGTCCTGCACCACCACCGCCGCCTCGCGCACGCCCGGGCAACTCGCCAGGCGCGCCTCGATCTCGCCCGGCTCGACGCGGAAGCCGCGAATCTTGACCTGGTCGTCGTTGCGGCCCAGGTAGTCGAGCGTGCCGTCGGGCCGCCAGCGCCCCAGGTCGCCGGTGCGGTACATGCGGGCGCCGGGCGTGCCCGAGAACGGATCGGCCAGGAAGCGCGCCTCGCCGAGGGCATCGAGATTGCGGTAGCCGCGCGCGAGCTGCGCGCCGCCGATATGGATCTCGCCCGCCACGCCCTCGGCCACCGGCGCGCCATGGGCATCGAGCAGGTAGATCCGCACGTTGCCGACCGGCCGCCCGATCGGCGGCAGCACCGGCCACGCGGCCGGCTCGCCCGCCAGCGTATGCGCCACCACCACGTGCGATTCGGTCGGGCCGTAGTGGTTGTGCAGGCGGCAGCCGGGGTGGCGCGCGAAGAAGGCCGCGATCTGCGGGGTGATGCGCAACTGCTCGCCGGCCGTGACCACTTCGCGCAAGGCCGGCGCAAACGCGTCGCCCGCGGCCATGGCCGTTTCGGCCAGCGCCTGCAGCGCGATGTACGGCAGATACAGCCGCTCGATGCCGCGCGCGCGGATATGCGCCCACAGCCGGCCGAAATCGAGCCTCAGCTCGCTGTCGACCAGCTCCAGCGTGGCGCCGGCGGCCAGCGTGCCGAACATCTCCTGGAACGCCACGTCGAAACCGAGCGCCGCGAACTGCAGGGTGCGCCCGGCCGTCACCACGCCGGCCTGCCATTGCAGCAGGTTGACCAGCGGCGCGTTGGCCATCGCCACGCCCTTGGGCTGGCCGGTGGAACCCGAGGTGTAGATCAGGTAGGCCAGCCGGTTCGCGCCGTCGCCCGCCAGCGCCGGCCGCTCACGCCGGCCTTCGGCCCAGCCCGCCTCGGCGTCGAGCATGATGCGCGGCGCCGCGGCGGCATCGAGCAGCGACGCCGTCGCGCTCTGCTGCAGCACCGCGGCCGGCGCGCTGTCGGCCAGCATGGCGGCCAGCCGCTCGGCCGGATACGAGGGATCGAGCGGCACATAGGCCGCGCCGGCCTTGAGGATCGCCAGCAGCCCCACCACCATCGCCGGGCTGCGTTCGGCGCAGATCGCCACCCGGTCGTCCGGGCGAACGCCCTGGGCGATCAGCTCGTGCGCGAGCGCGTTGGCGCGCTGGTCCAGTTGCGCGTAGCTCAGCCTGCGCTCGGTGCCGTCCAGCGGCGAGCGCTGCGCGAGCGCCACCGCCTCGGGCGTGCGCGCGGCCTGCGCCTCCACCAGCTCGGCCACCGTCGATCCGGCCGCCGGATAGGCCGCATCGCTGCGGTTGTGCTCGACCAGCACGCGCCGCAGCTCGGCCTCGCCCAGCATCGGCAAGGCGGCGGCCGGCCGGGACGCGCCGTCTTGCGCCACCATCTCGCGCAACACGCGTTCGAGATAGGCGGCATGACGCTCGGCGGTGGCGCGCTCGAACAGCGAGGTGGCGTATTCCAGCGTGCCGACGATGCCCTCCTCGGACTCGCCCAGCTCCAGCGTCAGGTCGAACTTCGCGCTGGTGCGGGTGGCGGCCAGCGGCGCCAGCGTGAGGCCCGGCAGCCGCAGCGCGGCGCCGTCCAGGTTCTGCCAGGCGAACATGACCTGGAACAGCGGGCTGTGCGACAGGCTGCGGACCGGCTTGAGCCGTTCCACCACCTGCTCGAACGGCAGGTCCTGGTGCGCCTGGGCCGACAGCGTGCGCTCGCGCACCCGCTCCAGCAGCGCCGCCACCGAGGGCTGGCCCGACAGGTCGATCGGCAGCGCCAGCGTGTTGACGAAGAAGCCGATCAGGTCCTCGGTCTCGCCGCGCGCGCGGTTCGCGCTGGGCGAGCCGATCACCACCTGCTGCTGGCCCGACAGGCGCGACAGCACCAGGGCCCAGGCCGCCAGCAGCGTCATGTAGGGCGTCACGCCGTGGCGCAGGCTCAGGGCCTTCACGGCCTCGCCCAGCGAAGCGTCCAGGCGCAGCGCCACGGCCGCGCCGGCGAAGTCCTGGCGCGCCGGGCGCGGCCGATCGGTCGGCAGGGCCAGCAGCGCCGGCATGCCGTCCAGCGCGTCGCGCCAGTAGGCCTCCTGGGCCCGCAGCCGCTCGCCGCCGACCAGCTCGCGCTGCCAGCGCGCGTAGTCGGCGTATTGCAGCGGCAGCGGCGCCAGCGGTACCGGGCCGGCTTCCTCGCCGAGCCGGCCGGCCTCGTAGAACGCCGCCAGCTCGCGCGTGAGCACGCCCATCGACCAGCCGTCGGAGGCGATGTGATGCATGGTCAGCAGCAGCGCGTGGTCGTCCTCGGCCAGCGTGATCAACTGCCCGCGGATCAGCGGGCCGTGCGCCAGGTCGAAGGGCGCCAGCGCCTCCTCGCGCACCAGCCGCGCCAGCGCTTGCTCGCGCGCCGCGGCGGGCTGCCCGGACAGGTCGCGCAGGCGCAGCGCGAAGCCGATATCGGCCTCGTCCACGCGCTGCACCGCCTGCCCGTTCAGCGGCACGAAGCGGGTTCGCAGCACCTCGTGCCGCGCCACGATCCGGTCCAGCGCGCGCCGCAGCGCGGCGACGTCGAGCCGGCCGTGCAGCCGCAGCCCGCCCGGCACGTGATAGGCCGCGCTGGCGCCTTCCACCTGCGCGAGGAACCACAGGCGCTGCTGGGCGAACGACAAGGGCAGCGGGCCGTCGCGATCGGCCGGCACGATCGCCGGCAAGTCGCTGCGCGCGGCGCGCGCCACCGCGTCGGCCAGCCCGGCCAGCTCGGGATGCGCGAACAGCTCGCCCAGCGGCAGCTCCACGCCCAGGCGCTGGCGCAGTTGCGAGATCAGCCGCACCGCCAGCAGCGAATGGCCGCCGAGTTCGAAGAAGTGGTCGTGGCGGCCGACCCGCTCCACCTCGAGCAGGTCCTGCCACAGCGCGGCCAGCAGCGTTTCGATCTCACCGCGCGGCGCCGCGTAGGCGCGGCTCGCATAGGCCTGCGCGTCGGGCAGCGGCAAGGCGCGGCGGTCGAGCTTGCCGTTCGGCGTGAGCGGCAGCGCCGCCAGCCAGACGAAGGCGGCCGGCACCATGTGCGCCGGCAGGCTGGCCTGCAGGCGCGAGCGCAGCGGCTCGGCCTCGATCGGCGCGCCGGTGCAGTAGGCCACCAGCCGCGCCTCCTCGCGCCCCGGCCGATGCGCGATCACGGCCGCCTCGGCCGCGCCGGCGCGCACCAGTTGCGCGGCGATTTCCTCCAGCTCGACGCGAAAGCCCCGGATCTTGACCTGGAAGTCGTTGCGGCCGAGATAGTCGATGCCGCCGTCGGCGCGCCAGCGTCCCAGGTCGCCCGAGGCGTACATCCGGCCGCCGGGGCGGAACGGATCGTCGAGGAAGCGCTCGGCGCTCAGGGCCGGGCGATTCAGGTAGCCGCGCGCCACCCCCACCCCGCCGATGTGGATCTCGCCGATCGCGCCCAGCGGCACCGGGCGGCCGTGCGCGTCGAGGATATAGATCGCGGTGTTGTCGATCGGCCGGCCGATCGGCGGCAGGCCCTCGCGATCGGGCGCGCAGACGTGCCAACTGGCCCAGATGGTGGTTTCGGTCGGGCCATAGGCGTTGACCAGGCGCCGAGCGCGCGACCAGCGCCGCGCCAGCCGCTCGCCGAGCGCCTCGCCGGCCAGCACCAGGGTGCGCACGCCGGGGAAGTCGACCTCGTCGGGCAGGGCCGCCAGCACCGCCGGCGGCAGCGTGGCATGGGTCACGCCGCCCGCCTCGATCGCCTCGCGCAGGGCCGTGCCGGCCAGCACCACGCCCGCCGGCGGCAGCACCAGCGCGGCGCCCTGGCAGAGCGCCATCACCATCTCGAACACGCAGGCGTCGAAGCTGAACGAGGCGAACTGCAGCACGCGGCTGCCGGGGCCCACCTCGAAGCTGCGCGCCTGCATCGCGGCCAGGTTGGCCAGGCCGCGATGCTCGACCATCACGCCCTTCGGCTGGCCGGTCGAGCCCGAGGTGTAGATCACGTAGGCCAGCGGCGAGGCGGCTGGATCGATCGCGTCGAGCGGTTCGGGATCATGCGCGGGCGCCTCGGCCCAGGCCGAGGGCTGGTCGAGCCGCAGGCAGCGCAGCGCGCCGGTATCGAGCCGCGCCTCGGTGGCGGCCTGCAGCAGCACCACCGCCGGCGCGCTGTCCTCCAGCATGTAGGCGAGCCGCGCGGCCGGGTAGGCCGGGTCGAGCGGCACATAGGCCGCGCCGGCCTTCCAGGCCGCCAGCACGGCGACGATCATCTCCGGGCCGCGCTCCACGCAGATCGCCACGCGATCCTCCGCCTTCACGCCGAGCCCGCGCAGATGATGCGCGAGCCGGTTGGCGCGCAGGTTCAGCTCGCGATACGACAGCGCCTGGGTGCCGTGCAGCAGCGCAAGCGCCTCGGGCGCGCGCCGCACCTGGGCCTCGAACAGCCCGTGCGCGCTGGCCTCCGCGGCGAACGGCGCCTCGGTGGCATTGAAGTCGACCAGCAACTGCCGCCGCGCCTCGGGCGGCAGCACCTCGATCTCGTGCATGGGCGTGTCAGGCGCCGTCTCCAGCGCCTGCACGAGACTCTCCAGCGCGCAATGCATGGCCTCGCAGATGCGCGCCGCGCCCGCCGCCGGCACCGCCTGCACGGTCAGCGCGAAGTCCTCGCCCAGGTCGTCGACCGACAGGCTCAGCGGATAGTTGGTCCGCTCGCTGCTCTCCAGCGCGACGATGCCGTCCCACACGGCGGCTTGCGCGTCCTGCACGGGCGCGCTGTGCCGGTAGTTCAGCAAGGCGCTGAACAGCGGCGCGGGCGCAGCCACGCCGCTGCAGCGCTGGGCCAGCGCCAGCGGCGCATGCTCGTGGCCGAGCAGGGCCGTGAGCCGCGCATGGGTGGCCAGCACGCCGTCGCGCACGCCCTGCCCGCCCAGCGCCACGCGCAGCGGCAAGGTGTTGATGAACATGCCGAGCGCGCGCTCCGAGCCGGCGCCGCCCTGCAGGCGGCCCAGCAGCACGGTGCCGAACACCACATCCTCGCTGCCCGAGGCGCGGCCCAGCAGTCGTGCCCAGGCCAGGTGATGCAGGCTGGCCGCGCTCACGCCGAGCCGGCGCGCCTGCGCGCGCAGGCGCCGGGACAGCGCGCCGTCCACCGCGCGCCGCGCCTGCTCGATCGAGGCGCCCGGCAGGTTCACGTCGGCCAGCCCGAACGGCAGCGTGGGCGTGTCGAGCGTGCCCAGCATGTCGCGGAAGAAGGCCTCGTGGGCCTCGCGGCTCACGCCGCCGCGCACCTGCGCGAGATGGTTGCGATACGGCACCGGCGCCGGCAGCTGCCCGCCCCGGCCCTCGAAATGCGCACGGATCTCGTGCTCGACGATCTCCAGCGCCGCGTGGTCGAGCACCACGTGGTGGAAGGCCAGCATCGCCACCCAGCGACGCTTCGCCGGGTCATGGGCGAAGCGCATCCGCATCAGCGGCGCGCGGCTCAGGTCCAGGCGGCGGCACTGCGCGCGCAGCGCGTCGGCCACCTCGCCGTCGGCCGGATCGACCCGCGCCTCTTCGACGAGCATCGTCGCGCGGCGCCAGACCACCTGCACCGGCTCGTCGAGCCCGTCCCAGACGATCGCCGTGCGCAGGATGTCGTGACGATCGATCACCGCCTGGAGGGCCGCCGCGAAGGCGTCGATGCGCGCCCGGCCGTCCACCGCGAACAAGGCCTGCAGGACATACGGGTCCTGCTCGCCGGCCGACAGATGGTGATAGAGGATGCCTTCCTGCAGGGGCGCCAATGCATAGATGTCCTGCACATTGGCCACCCCGCCCGGCACGCCGGCCACGATCCGGTCGATCGCGGCCTGGCTCAGCGTCGCCAGCGGCAGCAGCTCGGGCGTGATGCGCGCGCAGCCCTCGCCGATGCGGTTCTCCGGCACCGGCACCGCCGGCGCCGCGCCGCCCACCGCGGCGGCCAGCGCCGCCAGCGTGGGCTGGCCGAACAGCACGCGCACGTCGGCCTGCAGGCCCGCCTCGCGCATCCGCGCGATCAGGCCGACCGCCAGCAGCGAATGGCCGCCCAGCTCGAAGAAATGGTCCTGGCGGCCGACCCGCTCGACATGCAGCAGCTCGGCCCAGATGCCCGCCAGCAGCGTTTCGGTCTCGCCGAGCGGCGCCTCGTAGGCGCGCGTGGCGTGAGCCCCGAGGTCCGGCGCCGGCAGCGCCCGACGATCGAGCTTGCCGTTCGGCGTGAGCGGCAGCGCCGCCAGCATCACGAAGGCGCCCGGCACCATGTAGTCGGCCAGCTCGGCCGCGAGCCGCGCACGCAAGTCCGCGGCGGACAGCCCGGCGCCGTCCTGCGGCACCACGTAGGCCACCAGCCGCTTCTCGTCGGGGCGCCCCGGCGTGTCCTGGCGCGCGATCACGGCGGCGTCCTTCACGCCCGGGCAGCGCGCCAGCGTCGCCTCGATCTCGCCCGGCTCGACGCGGAAGCCGCGGATCTTGACCTGCTGGTCGTTGCGGCCGAGGAACTCCAGCCGGCCGTCGGGCAGGTAGCGCGCCAGGTCGCCGGTGCGGTACATGCGAGCGCCCGGCTCGGCCGCGAACGGATCGGCCAGGAAGCGCTCGGCCGTGAGTTCGGGACGGTCGAGATAGCCATGCGCCACGCCGTCGCCGCCCACGTACAACTCGCCGATCGCGCCGGTCGGCACCGGCTGTCCATGCGCATCCAGAAGGTAGGCACGCGTATTCGCGATCGGCCGGCCGATCGGCAGGCGCGGCAGCCGCGCATCGGCGGCCGTCAGCTCGCAGGTGGTCGAGAAGGTGGTGTTCTCGGTCGGCCCGTAGCAATGCAGCAGGTGCCGCGGCGCATGGCGCGCCAGCACGCGCGCGACCACGGCAGGATCGACCGCGTCGCCGCCCACCAGCAGCAGGCGCAGCGTGCCGAGCACGTCGCCGAGCAGCTCGGCGATCTGGCTGAACAGGCCCGAGGTCAGGTGCAGCACGCTGATGCGATGCCGCTCCACCAGCGCGCGCAACTGCTGGGGCTGCAGCACGGCGGCATGCGGCACCACCACCAGGCAGCCGCCATGCAGCAGCGGCGCCCAGACTTCGAGCGTGCTGATGTCGAAGGCGGGATTGCCGACCCAGGCCACGCGGTCCTCGGCGTGGAAACTCGCGTAGCCGTTGTTGACGACCAGCCGGTTCACGCCGCGATGCGGGACCAGCACGCCCTTCGGCGTGCCGGTCGAGCCCGAGGTGTACATCACGTAGGCAACGGCTGCCTCGTCGAACGGCAGGCCGGGGTTGGCCGCGGGTTCGTCGGCCTCGCTGCCGTCGTCGATCGGCAGCGCCCGCGCCGCGATCTCCTCGGGCAGGCCCTCGACGGTGTCGACCACCGCGACCGGCGCGCCGCAATCGCGCATTACCCAGGCTTGCCGCTCGGCCGGCGCGCGCGGGTCGATCGGCACATAGGCCGCGCCGGCCTTGAGGATGGCCAGTTGCGCGATCACCAGGGCGGCGGAACGGTCGAGCAGCGTCACCACGCGCTGGCCCGGCTGCACGCCGGCGGCGATCAGGCGCCGCGCGAGGCGGTTCGCCTTCGCGTCGAGCGCGGCGTAGTCGAGCACGGTCTCGCCGTCGATCACCGCGATCGCCTCGGGCGTGTGGCGGGCCTGTGCCTCGAACAACCGATGCACGCCCTGCCGCGCCGGATAGTCCGCCTCGGTCCGGTTCCAGGTATCGAGCAGACGATGCTGCTCGGCGGCGTCCAGCAGCGCGATGCGCGATAGCGCCGCGGACGGCTGCGCCACCATCGCGCGCAGCACGCGTTCGAGGTAGCCGACATAACGCTGCACGGTGGCGCGATCGAACAAGGCGCTCGCGTATTCGAGCTCGCCCGCGATGCAGCCGTCGCGCTCGTCGAGCACCAGCGAGACGTCGAACTTCGCGGCGCGATGCGCGGCGGCCAGCGGCGCGAGCGCCAGGCCATCGAGCGCCAGGCCGCGGGTATCGACGTTGCTCCAGGCCAGCAGGGCCTGGAACAGCGGGCTGTAAGACAGGCTGCGCTCGGGGCGTACCGCCTCGATCACCTGCTCGAAGGGCAGGTCCTGGTGCGCCTGCGCGTCCAGCACGCGCGCCTTGATGCGCGCCAGCAGGGCGTTCGCATCGGGCTCGCCGGCCAGGTCCACGCGCAGCGCCAGCGTGTTCACGAACAGGCCGATCAGGCCTTCCACCTCGGCGCGCTGCCGATTGGCGACCGGCGCGCCGATCACCAGCTCGTCCTGCCCGGCCAGGCGGCCCAGCACGGTCGCCCAGCCGGCCAGCAGGACCATGAACAGCGTGGCGCCGTGTTGCTGGCCCAGCGCCTTCAGCGCGGCCGTCAGTTCCGCGTCGAGGCGCACCGGCACCGCCGCGCCGGCGTGATCCTGCCGCGCCGGGCGCGGCCGGTCGGTCGGCAGGGCCAGCAG
>NZ_VWWK01000020.1:0-74347 GCF_011753035.1 Burkholderia sp. Ax-1720
GACCTGGCGGCCGCGCGCGCGGCCCTGGGCGCCTCGCTCGAGGCGGCGCGGCCCTGAGGCGCCCGCCGAGCCAAACCGGCCCGGCGCGCTGTGGCTCGATCGCGTCGGACCCCATCAGCTCGCCCGGTCTGTCATTCGCATCGGTTTGCGGCCATCTGGCCGAGTTTCACAACCGATTCGAACACATCGCGGACAATGGCCATTTTGTGACTGCGCCCGTGCCCGGCGCGTCGTCCCGGCCTCGCACCCAGCCTGCCGACCGGCCCCGCTCGCGTGATAGAGTGCGACGTGATCCGTCTTATCGACCCTCGCGGGCTGCGTCCCGCCGCGAGGTCTTTGCTAAAATTCAAACCATGTCAAAGAGTTCCGATCGCATCAATCTCACCAACCAGTTCCTGATCGCGATGCCGAGCATGTCGGATCCGACCTTCTCGGGAACGGTGGTCTACCTTTGCGATCACAGCGAACGCGGTGCGTTGGGCCTCGTCATCAATCGTCCCACCGACATCGACCTCGAATCGCTGTTCAATCGCATCGACCTCAAGCTCGAGATCGAGCCTCTCCTGCATATCCCCGTCTATTTCGGCGGCCCGGTCCAGACCGAGCGCGGCTTCGTGCTGCACGAGCCGGTGGAGGGCAGCAGCTACAGCTCCTCGATGACGGTGGAGGGCGGCCTGGAGATGACCACCTCCAAGGACGTGCTGGAGGCGGTCGCCTCGGGCAGCGGGCCGAAGCGCTTCCTGCTCACGCTCGGCCATGCCGGCTGGGGCGCGGGCCAGCTCGAGGACGAGATCTCCAAGAACGGCTGGCTGACGGTGGCCGCCGATCCGCGCGTGGTGTTCGACACGCCGGCCGAGGAGCGCTTCGAGGCCGCGCTCGGCCTGCTCGGCGTGTCCTCGACGATGCTCTCGGGCGAGGCGGGCCACGCATGAGCGGTGTCCCCGCGCGCGAGGCCACCCTGCTCGCGTTCGATTATGGCGAGAAGCGCATCGGCGTGGCCGTCGGCAATACGCTGACGCGCACGGCGCGCGCGCTCGTCATCGTGTCCAACCTGAATCGCGAATATCGTTTCGAGGCCGTCGGCGCGCTGATCGCCGAATGGCGGCCGGACGCGCTGGTGGTCGGCCTGCCGATGCACCCGGACGGCACGCCGCACGAGATGACGCAGCAGGCCAAGCGCTTCGGCAACCAACTGAACGGCCGCTTCAACCTTCCCGTGAGCTGGATCGACGAGCGCTATTCGTCGGTCGAGGCGCGCGCCGGTTTGCGCGCGCGCGGCGCGAAGGCCGATGCGGCCATCGACGCCGAGGCCGCCCGCGTGATCCTTCAACACTATCTCGACCAGTTGCCCGACCATCATGAGTTCCATTGACGCCGAAGCGCTCTACCGCGCGCTGCTCGACCAGATCCGCGGCGCCTACGGCGACGCCGCCTTCGCGGCCAGCGACGGCCCGGCGATCGCCGGCATCCACAGCGGCGGCGCCTGGCTGGCCGAACGGCTGGCGCGCGACCTGAAGGCGCCGGGCTTCGGCGTGGTCAACGTGGCGCTGCATCGCGACGACTATGCCAAGAAGGGCCTGCACAGCCAGGCGAGCCCGACCTCGCTGCCGTTCGCGGTGGAAGGCCGCCGCATCCTGCTGGTCGACGACGTGCTGTACACCGGCCGCACCGTGCGCGCGGCCCTCAACGAGCTGTACGACTACGGCCGGCCCGCCGCGGTCGAGCTCGCGGCGCTGGCCGATCGCGGCGGGCGCGAGCTGCCGGTGGCGGCGCGCTTCGTGGGCGGCACGCTCGAGGTGCCGGCCGAGGCGACCCTGGTGCTGGCCCACGACGCCGACCTCCATTTCACGTTCGAACTCGAGGCGCGCGCCCACTGAGCGCGCCTCAACCGGCGCCCGCCGCGCGTGTTCGCGCGCGGGCGCTGCCCCGGCAACACCTTGGATTCACGTACACCATGACCACCGACACCTCCGGCCGCAGCGGCGCCCAAGCCGCGGCCGCGCCCGCCCAACGCTTCCGCCCCGGCTTCCTGAAGGGCAACCCGCAGCTCACGAAGAACGGCGAGCTCAAGCATCTGCTGTCGATCGAGGGCCTGCCCAAGTCGATCGTCACGCACATCCTCGATACCGCGGAGCAGTTCGTCAGCGTGACGGACCGCGAGGTGAAGAAGGTGCCGCTGCTGCGCGGCAAGTCGGTGTTCAACCTGTTCTTCGAGAATTCGACGCGCACCCGCACCACCTTCGAGATCGCCGCCACGCGCCTGTCGGCCGACGTGCTGAACCTCAACATCAACGCCTCCTCGACCAGCAAGGGCGAGTCGCTGCTCGACACCATCAACAACCTCTCGGCGATGCACGCCGACCTGTTCGTGGTGCGCCATGCCTCGAGCGGCGCGCCCTACCTGATCGCCGAGCACTGCGCGCCACACGTGCACGTGATCAATGCCGGCGACGGGCGCCATGCGCACCCGACCCAGGGCCTGCTCGACATGTACACGATTCGCCACTACAAGCGCGACTTCACGCAGCTGCGCGTGGCGATCGTCGGCGACATCCTGCACTCGCGCGTGGCGCGCTCCGACATCCACGCGCTGACCACGCTCGGGGTGCCCGAGATCCGCGCGATCGGCCCGCGCACGCTGCTGCCTGGCGGGCTCGAGCAGATGGGCGTGAAGGTCTATCACAACCTCGACGAAGGCCTGAAGGGCGTCGACGTGATCATCATGCTGCGCCTGCAGAACGAACGCATGAGCGGCGCGCTGCTGCCCTCGGCGCAGGAGTACTTCAAGAGCTGGGGCCTCACGCCCGAGCGTCTCGCGCTGGCCGCGCCCGACGCGATCGTGATGCACCCGGGCCCGATGAACCGCGGCGTCGAGATCGACTCGCAGGTGGCCGACGGCCCGCAGTCGGTGATCCTCAACCAGGTCACCTTCGGCATCGCGGTCCGCATGGCCGTGATGGGCATCGTCGCGGGCAACAGCGACTGACCGGCGCGGCCCGGCGCCACGCCGGCCGGCCATCGAATTCAACGCATCCAACGCATTCGCAGGCAGCACATGAAGATTCATATCAAGGGCGGCACGCTGGTCGATCCGGTCGCCGGCACCGAACAACAGGCCGACGTGTTCATCGCCGCCGGCAAGGTGGTCGCGATCGGCGCGGCGCCGGCCGATTTCCACGCGGCCAGGACCATCGACGCGAGCGGCCTGATCGTCGCGCCCGGCCTGGTCGACCTCTCGGCGCGGCTGCGCGAGCCCGGCTACGAGCACAAGGCCACGCTCGAATCGGAGATGGCCGCGGCGGTGGCCGGCGGCGTCACCAGCCTGGTCTGCCAGCCCGATACCGACCCGGTGCTCGACGAGCCGGGCCTGGTCGAGATGCTGAAGTTCCGCGCGAGCAAGCTGCACCAGGCGCACGTCTATCCGCTGGGCGCGCTGACGGTCGGCCTGAAGGGCGAGGTGATCACCGAGATGGTCGAGCTGACCGAATCGGGCTGCATCGGCTTCACCCAGGCCAACGTGCCGATCCGCGACACCCAGGTGCTGCTGCGCGCGCTGCAGTACGCGAGCACCTACGGCTACACGGTCTGGCTGCGCCCGGTGGACGCCTTCCTCGCCAAGGGCGGGGTCGCCGCCAGCGGGCCGCTCGCCTCGCGGCTGGGCTTGTCGGGCGTGCCGGTCTCGGCCGAGACGATCGCCCTGCACACGCTCTGCGAGCTGGTGCGCGTGACCGGCGCGCGCGTGCACATCGCGCGCCTGTCCTCGGCGGCCGGCATCGAGCTGGTGCGCCAGGCCAAGGCCGAGGGCCTGCCGATCACCTGCGACGTCAGCGCCAACCACCTGCACCTGATCGACCTCGACATCGGCTACTTCGACGCGCAGTTCCGCCTCGATCCGCCGCTGCGCGCCGAGCGCGACCGCGCCGCGATCCGCGCGGCCGTCGAGGACGGCACGATCGACGCGATCTGCTCCGACCACACCCCCGTCGACGACGACGAGAAGCTGCTGCCCTTCGCCGAGGCCACGCCCGGCGCGACCGGCCTGGAGCTGCTGCTGTCGCTGACCGTCAAGTGGGCCCAGGAGGCCGGGCTGCCGCTGGCGCGCGCGTTGAACCGCATCACCGCCGGCGCGGCCGACGTGCTGAAGCTGCCGGCCGGGCGCCTCGTGCCGGGCGGCGTGGCCGACCTGGTGGTGTTCGATCCGGCCGCGCACTGGCAGGTCGAGCCGAGTGCCCTGAAGAGCCAGGGCCACAATTCGCCGTTCCTCGGCTACGAGCTGCCGGCCCGGGTGCGCGCGACCCTCGTCGCCGGCCAGGTCGCCTTCGAGCGTCGCTGAGCGGGGCGGGCATCATGAAAGCGTTGCGCAAGCTGCGCCTGATCGTGCACCTGCTGCACGGCATGGCGACCATCGCCCTGCGGTTCGGCGGGGCGAGCCCGGCGCGCCGGCAGGAACTCACGCGTCGCTGGACCCTGAAGATGCTGGCACTGTGCGGCATGCGCCTGGTCGTGCATCACGACGAGGCGCGGCTCGACGCGGGGGCGCTGGTGATCGGCAACCACGTGTCCTGGCTGGACATCTACGTGATCAATGCCTGGCGGCCGACGCCCTTCGTCTCGAAGGCCGAGGTGCGGCAATGGCCGGTGGTGGGCTGGCTGGCCGAGAAGCTCGGCACCATCTTCCTGCAGCGCGAGAAGCGCAGCGAGGCCAAGCGCATCATGCACGAGCTGGCCGAGCGGCTGCGCGGCGGCGAGCTGATGTGCGTGTTCCCCGAGGGCACCACCTCGAACGGGCTCGAGCTGCTGCCCTTCCATGCCAACCTGTTCCAGGCCGCCGTCGAGGCCGGCAGCCCGGTGCAGCCGGTCTGCATCATGTACGAGGACGGGCAGGGCAGGCAGTCGCTGGCGCCCGCCTATACCGGCAAGATGTCGCTGGGCAAGTCGCTCGATCGCGTGCTGCGCGACCGGCCGCTGGTCGCGCATCTCTACGTGGGCGCGCCGATCGAGGCGGGTGAGGATCGGCGCGGGCTGTCGGCGCGGGCTCGCGCGGCGGTGGCCGATGCGCTGGCCGAGATGCAGGCCGGGTGCGGGCGGCCGAGCGCCGAGGCGCTCGCGCAACTGGCGATCGATGAAGTGCCGGGGGGGGGCGAGGCAGCCGCCGCGCCGAGCGCCTCGACCGAGACCGCCGAGGCCGCCGTGGCGTCCACGGTGGCGGCGAATGCCGCGGGCGAGACCGAGCCGGTCGCGCGTCGCGACGCCTGAAGCCCGATCGGGCAGCGCGAGGTCGGGGCGGCATCGATGCGCCTCGCCTCGCGCGATCCAATCACGCGCGAGGCGCCGTGTCCGGCGCCCCTCCTTCCTCAGTCCTTGCCTGAACCGCAGCGCTCGCAGGCCACCTGCGTGACGCGTCGCGCGGCCGGATCGTCGCTCAGCTCGACGGCCGACAGGCGATTGCCCCACACGCAGCCCGAATCGAGCGCGACCAGGTTGTCGCGCAGCATCAGCCCGAGCGCGGCCCAGTGGCCGAACACCACGGTCACGTCGGCGCTGCGCCGCCCGGGAACGTCGAACCAGGGCAGATGACCTTCCGGCGCCGAATCGGGGCCGCCGTTGCCGCGAAACTCCATGGCGCCGTCCGGCGTGCAGAAGCGGATCCGCGTGAAGGCGTTGAAGGCCACGCGCAGCCGCTCCGGCTTCGACAATCCTGCCTTCCACTGATTCGGCTCGTTGCCGTACAGGCCGCGCAGCGTCTCGCGCCAGTCGGGCGCGCGCAGCGCGCGCTGCAGCTCGTCGGCGAGTTCGAGCGCGAGCGTGACATCCCATTGCGGCAACAGCCCCGCATGCACCATCAGCTTGCCGTGCTCGAAATGCGCGAAGGGCCGCTGGCGGACCCACTCGAGCAGGGCTTCGGCATCGGGCGCCTCCAGGATCTCGGCAAGCGTGTCGCCCGCCTTCAACTGGCGGATGCCGGCCGCGGCGGCCAGCAGGTGCAGGTCGTGGTTGCCGAGCACGGCCACGCGCCGCTCGCCCAGCGCGATCACCTCGCGCAGCGTGGCCAGCGAGGCCGGGCCGCGGTTGACGAGATCGCCGGCGAACCAGAGCGGGGTGTCGTCGGAGGGCGCCAGGCGGGACAGCAACTCGACGAGGGGGGCGTGGCAACCCTGGAGGTCGCCGATGGCGATCGGCACGGGGCCGGGGGCAGAGGTCATTGCGGGATGGATGTGGTGCGATTTAACAGGGCTTTGCAGGCTGCACACACGGTATCACAGGCGCGTGGCTCGTCGTCACAGCCGTGTCACGAGTAAAAAATATCCGGATAACCCGACTTTTGAGAAAAATAAACCAAAAACTGGTGTCTTCTAACATTTGTCAAGCTGTTGCAAGATGTTAGAGCCGTGTTTTCCCGGACTCAACTGGCCGTATAATCGCGGTCTTGTGGGGTAGTGGCGACATGGTTTGTCTTCGACAGCCAGGCATAACAGACACGCGCACGTATTCATGATGCGCATTCCGGGGAGCTGGCGCGCGTCGTCGCGAGCGGCTGATCACACTTCGTTTTTCGACAAAAGGGATCCCATGATCTTGGTGACGGGCGGCGCCGGTTTTATCGGCGCCAATTTCGTGCTGGACTGGTTCGCGCAGTCGGACGAGCCGGTGCTGAATATCGACAAGCTCACGTACGCCGGTAACCTGGGTACGCTGAAGTCGCTGCAAGACGATCCGAATCATGTGTTCAGCCGTGTCGATATCTGCGATCGGGCGGCCATCGATGCGCTGCTGGCGGAGCATCGTCCGCGCGCGATCCTCCATTTCGCGGCCGAAAGCCATGTGGACCGGTCGATACACGGTCCCGCCGATTTCGTGCAGACCAACGTGGTCGGCACCTTCACCCTGCTCGAGGCGGCCCGCCAGTACTGGAACACGCTCGACGCCGGCGCGAAGGCCGCGTTCCGCTTCCTGCATGTGTCCACCGACGAGGTGTTCGGCTCGCTCTCGGCTACCGATCCGCAGTTCTCGGAAACCACGCCGTATGCGCCCAACAGCCCGTATTCGGCGACCAAGGCCGGCTCCGACCACCTGGTGCGCGCCTATTTCCACACCTACGGCCTGCCGGTACTGACCACCAACTGCTCGAACAACTACGGCCCGTACCAGTTCCCCGAGAAGCTGATCCCCCTGATGATCGCCAATGCGCTGGCCGGCAAGCCGCTGCCGGTCTACGGCGACGGCCAGAACGTGCGCGACTGGCTCTATGTCGGCGACCATTGCTCGGCGATCCGCGAGGTGCTTGCGCGCGGCGTGCCCGGCGAGACCTACAACGTGGGCGGCTGGAACGAGAAGAAGAATCTCGACGTGGTGCATGTGCTGTGCGACCTGCTCGATGAGCTGAGGCCCAGGGCGGCCGGTTCGTATCGCGAGCAGGTCAGCTTCGTCACCGATCGCCCCGGCCACGACCGCCGCTATGCGATCGATGCGCGCAAGCTCGAGCGCGAGCTCGGCTGGAAGCCGGCCGAGACCTTCGAGACCGGCATGGCGAAGACGGTGCGCTGGTATCTCGACAACCAGGCTTGGGCGGCCGAGGTTGCCTCGGGCGAGTATCGCAATTGGGTCGAGATGAACTACGCGCAGCGCGCGTGACGAGGAACGAAACCATGGCACGCAAGGGCATCATCCTGGCCGGCGGCTCCGGCACGCGTCTGTACCCGATCACGCACGCGGTGTCGAAGCAGTTGCTGCCGGTCTACGACAAGCCGATGATCTACTACCCGCTGTCGACCCTGATGATCGCGGGTATTCGCGATGTGCTGATCATCTCGACGCCGCAGGACACGCCGCGCTTCGAAGCCATGCTCGGCGACGGCGCGCAGTGGGGCATGAATATCCGTTACGCGGTGCAGCCGTCTCCCGACGGCCTCGCCCAGGCCTTCCTGATCGGCCGCGAGTTCATCGGCGGCGATCCGTCGACGCTGATCCTCGGCGACAACATCTTCTACGGCCACGACCTGGTCAGGCACCTCCGGCATGCCGACCAGCGCGCCGACGGCGCGACCGTGTTCGCCTATCACGTGCAGGATCCCGAGCGCTACGGCGTGGTCGAGTTCGATGCGGATTTCCGCGCGCTGTCGATCGAGGAAAAGCCGGCGAAACCGCGCTCGAACTATGCGGTCACCGGGCTGTATTTCTATGACAGGCAGGTCTGCGACATCGCCGCCGACATCAAGCCCTCGGCGCGAGGCGAACTCGAGATCACCGACGTGAATTCGCGCTATCTCGAGCTCGGCCGGCTCGACGTCGAGATCATGGGTCGCGGTTATGCGTGGCTCGACACCGGCACGCACGATTCGCTGATCGAGGCCGCCACCTTCATCGCGACGCTGCAGAAACGCCAGGGGCTGGTGGTGGCCTGTCCCGAGGAAATCGCCTACCGGCATGGCTGGATCGATGGCGAGCAGGTACTCAAGCTGGCGCAGCCGCTCGCCAAGAACGCCTACGGCCAGTATCTGAAGAATCTCCTGACGGAACAGGTGGCATGGCAATCCAAGTAAGCGCAACGGCACTGCCGGAAGTCAAGATCATCGAGCCGAAGGTGTTCGGCGACGCACGCGGCTATTTCTTCGAAAGCTTCAACGCGCGCGAATTCGAGGAACAGGTCGCGCCTGGCGTGGTGTTCCTGCAGGACAATCATTCGCGCTCGGCGCGTGGCGTGCTGCGCGGGCTGCATTACCAGATCGAGCATGCGCAGGGCAAGCTGGTGCGCGTGGTCGAGGGCAGCGTATTCGATGTCGCGGTTGACATCCGGCGCGATTCGCCGCGATTCGGGCAATGGACGGGTTATGTGCTGTCGGCCGAGAACCAGCGGCAGATGTGGGTGCCGCCGGGCTTCGCGCATGGTTTCCTGACCTTGTCCGAGGCGGCGCAGTTCCTCTACAAGACCACCGACTACTGGTATCCGGAGCACGAGCGCTGCATTCGCTGGAACGATCCCGAGATCGGCATCGAATGGCCGTTCGACGGCGAGCCGATGCTGGCCGCGAAGGATGCGGCAGGCCTGAGCCTGGCACAGGCCCAGGTGTATGCATGAAGGCGCCGGCATGACGGCCGCGACCGGGGCTCGACCGCGCATTCTGGTGACCGGGGCCAACGGCCAGCTCGGCTTCGAGCTAGTGCGAACGCTGGCGCCGCATGGCGAGGTGGTGGCGGCGGACCGCTCGCTCGTCGATCTGTCGGATCTCGACCGGCTGCGCGGCACGATTCGCGATATGCAGCCGGACCTGATCGTCAACCCCGCCGCCTATACCGCGGTGGACAAGGCCGAGAGCGAGCCGGATCTCGCGATGCGCATCAATGGCGAGGCGCCCGGCGTGATTGCCGAGGAGGCGAAGCGGGCGGGCGCGATCCTGATTCACTATTCGACCGACTACGTGTTCGACGGCAGCAAGGACGAACCGTATCTCGAGACCGATCCGACCGGGCCGTTGAGCGTCTACGGCAGGACCAAGCTGGCCGGCGAGCAGGCGATCGCCGCGGTCGGCGGCAGGCAGCTGGTGTTTCGTACCAGCTGGGTGTACGGCACGCGCGGCAGGAACTTCCTGCTGACCATGCGCGCGCTGGCGGAGAAGCACGACAGCCTGCGTGTCGTGGCGGACCAGGTCGGCGCGCCGACCTGGTCGGAAACGCTGGCCGAGCTGAGCGCGCGGATCGCGGCGCAACTGCTGGCCGAGCGGCGCGACGATGCCGCATGGTGGGCGGCGCACGCCGGGCTTTACCACATGACGGCGAGCGGCAGTACCAGCTGGGCGGGATTCGCCGAGGCGATATTCTCGACCAGCCGGCTGGCCCGCCGGCCGTCGGTGGTGGCGATTCCATCGGAGCAGTACCCGACGCCGGCCGCGCGGCCGCGTAACTCGCGGCTGTCGAACACGAAGCTCGAACGTGTGTTCGGCGTAAACGCGCCGGATTGGCGCGACGCATTGCAGGCCTGTTGCCGGCGTCTCGATGCCGGCACCGATCCTGCCGGTTCGTGAGCAGGGCATGAGAGAAGACGTCGGTTTGGCCGACTCAATATGAAGAGTAATGTAGTACCCATGGATTCAAGCAATCGACATCCGGCCGCCGATGCGCGGCCGGCAGCGTCCCACGGTGCCGACGAGCTGTCCGCGCGCGTCATCGAACTCGAGGCGGAACTCGCGAAGGCGCATGCCCAGGCACGCGAGGCGACTTTGCAGATGCGGCGCGCCGGCTATGAAGCGTCGGCGGCGCGAACCCGCGCGGATGCCGCCGAGCGGCAGTTGGGCGATGTCCTGTCGAGCGGCTCGTGGCGGATCACGGCGCCCTTGCGCGGCGGCGTGCGCGTTTCGAGATCGGCGCTCAGGTTCGCGCGCGATCCGTCGTGGGCGGTGCTCAAGCGCCGCGGCACGACGCTGCTGCGCGAGACGGCGCGCCGGAGCACGCTCGCACGCAAGCTGGCGTTCTGGGTGCGCGACAATCATCCCGGGATCTGGGCACGCGTCGCGCATCTCGCGGCGCCGCGCTTTGCCGGCACGCAGACCATTTCGGTGACGCGCTGGAAGGAAGGTGGCATTTCGCGCCGGAATTACGCCGAGCGAATGGCGGCACGCGTGCCGCGCTGCGATCACGCGACCATCGAGCGCTTGCTCGATACACGGGTGGCCGGCGTGGATGCCGGCAAGCTTGCCGCGCGGCTGACCGAGATCTGTGCAAGCACCGATCCCGATGGCGCCGCCACGCAGCGGTGAGCGTACCGGCTCGGCATCCCGGCCAGAATATTATGCAGAACGGAGCAACAGCCGCCGTGGCTTCCCCCTCTAGCGCAGTACCAGGCACGCACGACACGAAGGACGCATCGCAGGGCGCGCGTCCGAGGCGCGTGCGCGCGATCAACCAGTTTCACTCCGGCAGCGCGATCGCGGACGCGGTGACCAACAGCATGCTGATGATCCAGGCGATGCTGCGCGAACTCGGTTTCCAGTCCGAAATATTTGCCGAGCACGTCGCGCCGGAACTGACCGGCAGCGTCCGGTATTTCCGCGAGTATGCAGGATCCGTCGACGACGTGATGCTGCTGCATCACTCGATGGGCCATGACCAGGACGAATGGATCCTCGGCCTTCCCGGCACGACCTTCCTGGTCTATCACAACATCACGCCGGAATCGTTCTTCGACGAGCGCTCGCCGTTCCGGCATTACTCGGTCAAGGGACGTGCGCAGCTCGACACGTTCCGCGAGCACTTCGCGGCCGCCATCGCGGTGTCCAACCTCAACGCCGAGGAGCTTCGCGAGCGCGGCTACGACAAGGTCGAGACGATCCCGCTGCTGGTCGATGCGCAGCGCGTGCGCATGGCGCCGTGGAACGATGCGCTGGTCCAGGAGCAGTCCCAGATCCCGACGGTGCTGTTCGTCGGGCGTGTGTCGCCGAACAAGGCGCATCGCGACCTGGTCGAGGCGGCGGCCCAGTTGCGCGCGATCCTGCCGGGCCCGTTCCAGTTCGTCTTCGTCGGCGGATACGGCGAGGAGGAGCCTTATTACCTCGAGCTGCGCAAGCTGATCGACGAGCTCGATCTTGGCGAGATCGTCCGCTTCGCGGGGAAGGTGTCCGATGCCGATCTGTATGGCTGGTATCGCGCCGCTTCCCTGTTCCTGTGCCTGAGCGATCACGAGGGCTTCGGCGTGCCGTTGATCGAGGCGATGAGCTTCGACCTGCCGGTGATCGCCTATGCGAGCAGCAATATCGAATCGACCCTGGGCGGCGCCGGCCTGCTGGTGCACGACAAGCATCCGCGAGCGGTGGCCTCCCTGGTGCGCGTGTTGATGGAGGATCATGCCCTGCGTCGCGCCGTGGTGGCCGAGCAGCGCAAGCGGGTTCGGCAGTTCGAGCGTCCCGCGCTGCTCGAGCAATTGCAGCACTTCCTGCGCCAGCAGGGTATCGAGATTCCCGATCCGATCGAAGCGGATCCGGCGGACCAGATCAGCTCCGCGCCGCGCTACCAGGTCGAGGGACCGTTCGAGACCTCGTACAGCCTCGCGCTGGTGAACCGCGAACTGGCATTCGCGCTCGATCGGGCCCATCCCGGCGAAGTCGGCCTGTTCGCGACCGAAGGTCCCGGCGACTATGTTCCCGACCCGCAGCGGATCGCGGCGATCGCGGGGCTGCCGGCGCTCGCCGCGCGCGGCAGCAAGCGCAGCGGTGCCGATGTGGTGATTCGCGATCTCTATCCGCCGCGCGTGAACGACATGGACGGGCAGGTCAACTTCCTGCATTTCGCCTGGGAGGAGTCGGAGCTGCCCGCCGCGTGGATCGCGTCGTTCAACGAGAATCTCGACGGTGTCGCCGCGATCTCGACGTTCGTGGCGAAGGTCGCGCGCGACAACGGTTTTGCCGGCGCGATCGCGAACGTCGGCCTGGGCGTCGATCACGTCGCGCGCACGCCGCGCCGCGAGTATCGCGGCCCGCTCGGCAAGGGTTTCCGCTTCCTGCACGTGTCCTCGTGTTTCCCGCGCAAGGGCGTCGACGTGCTGCTCGAGGCGTTCGCGCGCGCGTTCAGTTCGCGCGACGAGGTTTCGCTGGTCATCAAGACCTTCCCGAATCCCCACAACACGGTGGCCGAACAGATCGCCGCGCTGCGTCGACGCCATCCCGACTGCGCCGAGATCGTCCTGATCGACGCCGACCTCGACGCGGGCGAGATCGTCGATCTCTATCAGCGCTGCGATGCCTTCGTGGCGCCGACCCGGGGCGAGGGTTTCGGTCTGCCGATGGGCGAGGCGATGTGGTTCGGGCTGCCGGTGATCACCACCGCGTTCGGCGGCCAGGCGGACTTCTGCACCGACGAGACGGCGTGGTTGGTCGATTACCGCTTCGAACGTGCCCGGTCGCATCTCGGCCTGTTCGATTCGGTCTGGGCCGAGCCGTCCGTGGACAGCCTGGTCGCGCAGTTGCAGGCGGTGCGGGCAGCGACCCCGGAGCAGCGGCTGGAGAAGACCGGGCGCGCCGCGGCGCTGGTCAAGGCCGAGTTGACCTGGGACCGCTGCGCGGCGCGCATCGCGGCCCTGGACACCGAGGTGCGCCGCATCGAGCCGGCCGCTTCGGGTCGCACGCGCCTGGCATGGATCTCCTCGTGGAATACCAAGTGCGGGATCGCGACCTATTCGTCGTTCCTGCTCAGCGGTCTCGATCCGGCGCAGTTCGACGTGCGCATCCTGGCGTCGCGCGATCCTGCCGTGGTGGTGGCGGACGGCCCCGAGGTGACCCGTTGCTGGACCGACCAGCGTGGCCGGGTCGACGAACTGATCGCCGCGCTCGATCGATGCGCACCCGAGGCGATCGTACTTCAGCATAACTACGGTTTCTTCAGCATGGCGTCGACGGCCCTGCTGGTCGAGTATGCGCATTCTCGGGCGATTCCGATCGTCATTACCTTCCATGCCACCAAGGATGTCGACACGCCGGAATACCGCGCCTCGCTATCGGAGATCGCCGACACGCTGCGCCTCGCCGATCGCCTGCTGGTGCACGGTGTCGATGACCTGAACCGGCTGCGCATGCTCGGCCTGGCGGATAACGCCACGCTGTTCCCGCACGGCGTGCATGCGCGCGTCGCCTCGGATCGCCTGGCGAGCCGGGCGGCGCTGGATATCCCGGCCGATGCGCCGGTGATCGCGACCTATGGTTTCCTGCTGCCGCACAAGGGCCTGGAGGAGGTCATCGAGGGCTTTGCGCTGCTTTCGCAGGATCTGCCGCAGGCGCGGCTGCTGATGGTGAACGCGCTCTATCCGGTCGCGGATTCCGAGGCGGTGGCCGAGCGCTGCCAAAAGCGGATCAAGGCCCTGGAGCTCGGCGAGCGGGTGCGCATGATCACCGACTTCCTGCCGGATCGGGAGAGCTTCGCCTACCTGGACGCCGCGGACCTGATCGTGTTCGCCTACCAGGACACGGCCGAATCCGCGAGCGGCGCGGTCCGATACGGCCTTGCCGCCAATCGTCCGGTTGCCTGCACGCCGATCCCGATCTTCGACGATCTCGGCGAACTGGTGCATCGTTTCGCCGGGACCGACGCGCAATCGATCGCGCTCGGGCTGGGCGAATTGCTGGCCGACCCGGCCCTGCTCGGCAGCAAGGCCGACGCGCAGGCCGCCTGGATCCGCGCCCGCTCATGGGACGAGATGTCCGCGCGGCTCGGCGGGATGGTGCGCGGATTGGCTACCGAGCGGTCGGTCGATCGGGACGGACTGATAAAATGACGCCGGTGCGCCCGCCAGGCGCGGGCCGAAACCCTGTTTCGTCGGGCTTCGCGAGCAGGGATCGCGCCGGTCCTGTCCAGGAGACATCAATGCCATCACCCCTCTCGACGCGGCACGCATGTGCCGGCGATCGGCGGCAAGACCGGGTTGCGGTCAGCGCGTCGATGCTTGCGCCGAGGACGAGATAGGCGCTTTCGTGTGTCTCGTCGCATGCGCGACGCGGCGCTTGGCCGTCGAGTCCGTGGACGACGAGACCCCATTTAATCAGGTATTGAAAAATCGATGCAGGAAAAATCACAACACTCGGCCGCGAGCTCGCTGAGGCTGGCATGGATGCTGGCAAAGCGGGACCTGAAGAATCGCTACGCGAGTTCATACGCGGGCACGGCGTGGAACGTCGGCGTGCCGCTGCTCTATTCGCTGATCAACGTGGTCGTGTTCTCGATCCTGATGCGTGGACGAATGGGCTCGCAGTACGGTGACATTCCGTTCGCGCTGTTCTATTTCGTCCCGTTCTCGCTGTGGACGGTGTTTACCGAGGTCACCGGGCGCAGCACCGGCATCTTGCGCGAGTACAGCTACCTGATCAGCAAGATCTCGTTTCCGGTCTGGGTCCTGCCGCTGATTCCGCTGATGTCCGCGCTGATCAGCCAGGGCATCATCTTCGTGTTCGTGATCGGCCTGCTGATCATCAAGGGGGTCGTGCCGGGCACGATGATCTGGATGTTCCCGGTGATCTGGGCGCTCTCGCTGGCGATTTCCATCGGTTTCGCGTACGCGATCTCGGCCATCTCCGTCTACGTGCCCGACATGGTGCCGGTCGTTCCGCTGTGCACCAACATCATCTTCTGGCTCACGCCGATCCTGTATCCGGCCGCCGTCGTCGATTCGTCGCGCATGATCTGGATGCGCAACATCGTGATGACGCTCAATCCGTTCTACTACATGGTCGAGGCCTCGCGGCAGTCCGTTTTCCCGGGTATTCCCTTCAATTGGGAATACATCGGCGTGCTCGTTGTCGTGGCCGCCGTGACGGTCGCGATCGGCGCGTACATTTTCCGCAAGCTGAAGCCCGGCTTCGCGGACGTTCTTTAAGGCTGAAGAGTTAGCTCATGTCGACACAAGATCGCTCGAAAATCATCGAGCTGGACAACATCAGCAAGATCTACCGTTCCTATTCCTCGCCGCGACATCGCCTGCTGGAGCTGATGTCGGCGGGCAAGCGGCAATACTTTCGCGAGACGAGGGCGCTGGACCAGGTGTCCTTCTCGCTCGAGCGGGGCGACAGGTTCGGCGTGGTCGGCGAAAACGGCAGCGGCAAGAGCACGCTGCTGAAGATTCTGGCCGGCGTGCTGAATCCGAGCATCGGGCAGGTGAATGTGTCCGGCCGCGTATCCGCGCTGCTGGAGCTGGGCGCCGGCTTCAATCCCGAACTGTCGGGCCGCGAGAACATCATCCAGTTCTGCATGCTGCACGGCATCCACCAGGAGCAGGCCCTGGCCGCGCAGCCCGAGATCATCCGCTTCAGCGAACTCGGGGACGCGGTCGATCATCCGGTCAAGACCTACAGCAGCGGGATGGCGGTCCGGCTGGGCTTTGCCTGCGCGGTCTACGTGCAGCCCGACATCCTGATCGTCGACGAGGCGCTGAGCGTCGGCGACGCGTATTTTCAGAACAAGTGCCTGCACAAGATCCGCACGATGCTCGACGAGGGCACGACCTTCATCTACGTCACGCACGCGGCGGATTCGATTCGCGCGCTGTGCAATCGGGGCCTGTGGCTCGATAAAGGGCGGGTTCGCCAGATCGGCAGTTCGAAGGATGTCGGTGCCGCCTACCAGAGCGAAGTGTTCAGCCGGATGGTGCGCGCCGGGATTGGTGCGACGGCGGCGGACGAGGGCGATGAGCCGACGGTCGACACGGCGGTGGCAGCAGGCAATGGGACCAACGGTGACGCATCGGCGAGCGGCGCGGGCTCGCGTCCGGACAAGGCGCGTACCAGCGCCTTTTCATCCCGTGTCGAACCGCTGCGTACCGGCACCGGCGAGATCCGGATCGACGATATCAGCGTGATCGATCCGGAAGGCAACGAATGCGATACGGTCGACATCGAAAAGACCATGCGCGTTCGGGTGTTCTTCCATGTCGAATCCCCGACGCAGCAGCGCTGTTCGCTGGCGCTCGGCATCACGGACTCCTCGGGCCGGCAGATCCTGCATTTCAGCTCGGAGGTGCAGGGCGTGTCTCCGTCGGAAGCGGCGCCGCACATCCAGCACATGATCGAGTTCTCGTTCGAGAATCCGCTGTGCCCGGGTGAATACGGTCTGATCGCTGGCATTGGCGTGACCACCGAGCATCCGGAAAACCGCGGGCAGAGTCTGGTCATGAACGTGATCGATTACTGCGTGGGTGGTGCCCGCTTTGCCGTGCGGTTTCCAGACGAAGCCGGGAAGCGCGATCTGTGGGGCGTCGTGCACATAGATTACGCAGTCTCGATGCAATCGCTGGACTGACCAGTTGTGCCTATCACCTGGACCTTCGCATGTTTCAGCGTTTGAGGACAAAAATCCGTGATCGCCTGGTCGAGGCCGTGATCGAGCGCGTGGCGGCCCGGCTGGAGCGGTCGCCGGAATTCGCGGACCGGATCGCGCGGCAGGTGGCGGCGAGGCAGTCGGCCGACCTGTTGGCGTCCGATGCTCTCATCGAAAGTCTCGCCGGGCGCATGACGCCGGCCATTGCCCGAGGACTTGTCACGACACCGGTCCTGTTCGGCGGCGAGTGGGATCGCGTCAAGTTGGGAGAGGGCGTCCAACTGGTCAATACATTGATGAACGTGTCGTCGGGAAGCATCGTGATCGGCGATCAGACGTTCTTCGGTCATAACGTCAGCCTGATCACGGGAACGCATCCGGTAACGGAGAAGTTGTCCGCCCGGCATGACTACCCTCGCGACGGGCACGACATCGTGATCGGGTCGGGGGTTTGGATTGCGTCCAATGCGATTGTCGCCGGTCCTTGCACGATAGGCGACCACGCCGTCATCGCGGCAGGGGCGGTGGTCACCTGTGGCCAGGTCGAAGCCGGCTGGCTGTACGGGGGCGTTCCGGCGCGAAAGATCCGGAAGCTGGTTTGAGACCGGCGCCCAGGTGAGCGATTGCCTGGGTGCCTCCGGCACGAGAGCGCATTGGGTTGGCCGCCCGTCATGCCGGCGTGTGATGTCATCGGAATAACGCCTTGGGCGCTGCGCCGAGAGCGCGGCAGCGCTTCACTTAGCGAAATTTGAGAGTTGAATGAAATGAAGGCAAAAGTCAGGAAAGCAGTCCGCGCCGTTGCGAGCTTGCCGGTGGTGGGGCGGCTGATGCGCATCGCGGTCGCAATCGTTCGATTGCCGGAATTCCGCGCCGAGATTCTGCGCCGCCAGGATGTGTACGAGAGAGAGCAATTGCCGATGTTGTTGCGGACGTTGTCGGAGTTGAACGATCGTCAACGGATGCTCGACAACGATCGCGACAATCTGGTCCGGTCGGTACCGGTGGCCTTGCGGCGGCTGCATGGCGACGTCAAGACCCTGAAGTCACTGATCGGGGGAGGCAATGCCTTGGGCCACGAGAACTTGCAGCAGGGTGACATCGTGGATGACTCGCCTCAGGCCAAGGTGCTTGCCGAGCAGTTGAACGAGCGTCTGAATGGCATCGACGAGTCGGTGCGCTATCTGCTCGGCCGCGTCGAATTCGTTCGTCGCGAAGTGATGTTCGAAATGCGTTATGGCGCATCGTCGCCTGTCGAACACGACGATACGCTCAAGGTGAAGGCCGAAGTCATTTCGAAGGAGAAGCTGGCTGCTGCGGCCGGCAAAGGGGAGCTGCGGCTCAATCTGGGCTGTGGCCACATCGCCTTGGACGGCTACCTGAACGTGGACCGCCGTGCGCTGCCCGGTGTGGATGTCGTGTCGGAAGTCGACGAACTGCCGTTCAAGAGCGGGGAGTTGTCGGAGATTTTCTCGGCCCATCTTCTCGAGCATTTCCCGCAGGAACAGATGACCCGTGAGCTGTTGCCGTACTGGCTGGATCTTCTGAAGCCCGGTGGCGAGTTCCATGCGGTCGTGCCGGATGCGCAGGCGATGATGCGGAACTATGTCGATGGTCACTATCCGTACGCTTACCTGCGTGAGGTGACCTTCGGCGGCCAGGATTACGATGGCGATTTCCATTTCAACATGTTCACGCCTGAATCCATGTCGGCGACCCTGAAGGAAGCAGGGTTTGTCGACATCTCGTTGATCGAGGCGGGGCGTCGCAATGGAAACTGCTACGAATTCGAAATCGTCGCGAAGCGTGCCGCGGCGGCGTGAAGCGATGGCCGGCTCGTCTGTCGTCTGCTCGGGGGGCCGGGCGTCGACGAGTACGACTTGCCGAGGCAATGCATGCGCCGAACGGCGACATGCTGCGCACGTTTCATCATTAAATTAAATAATGTACCGCTAGATCGAGGTAACCCATGTTGAGCTTTTCGATAGTCGTAAATACGCTCAATCGTGCCGGATTATTGCAGAAGACTTTGGAAAGTTTTCGCTGGATTCGCTATGCCGGCGATTTCGAAGTGATTGTGGTCAATGGTCCCTCGACCGACGCGTCGGCGGAAGTGATTGCATCGTGGGAGCCGTTCGTGCGCGCCGGAACCTGTCCGGTCGCCAATGTGTCGGTGTCCCGGAATATCGGCATCTGCATGGCGCAAGGCGACATCGTGGCCTTCATCGACGATGGCGCGATACCCGAGCCGGAATGGTTGACTCAACTGGCAGCGGCCTACGACGCCCCGGAGATCGGTGGTGCGGGTGGACTGGTGTTCGATCAAACGGGCTATACATACCGGTACAAATACAGTAGCGCTGATCGCCTCGGCAATCTCGGCCGGGCTGCCGAGAGAAGTGCGGAACACCGGTGTTTTCCAGGATCCTACGAATTCCCGTATCTCCCGGGAATCAACGCATCGTTTCGTCGTTCGGCTTTGATGGAGGTCGGCGGTTTCGACGAGGAGATCGAGTGCTACTTCGACGAAGCGGACTTGTGTTGTCGGCTGGTCGATGCTGGATACGTCATCCGCCAATTGCCGAACGCGCATGTCCACGATAAGTTTGAGCCGAACCATGTGAGAGACGAGCTCAGGATTACGCGATACCGGTATCCGCTCATCAAGAACAAGGTCTACTTCTCGCTCAAGCATGCCCGCAAGTATCTGTCGCTGGATGAGATTTTCGATGATAGTCGGAAATTCTCGCAAGAGCACGAGAACAATATTCGCTCCCATATCGATGAAGGCGGCCTCGACACGTCCGATCTCGAGAAATTCAAGGAAGAGAGTGCCCGAGCCTGGGACGCGGGCGTCGAGCGGGGGCTGCATGGGCATGCCGAACTGATCACGGCGGAAAGGCAGGCACGCGTGGTCGGCCAATTCAAGAAGTTCGAGACCTTCGGCGCGCTCGACCAGGATGCGATCGTGCTGATCGCGCGCGATTATGCGCCGGCACAGTCCGGGGGAATCGCCACTTTCAACAAGGACCTGGCTGAAGGATTAGGGGCCGAAGGGCGAATCGTCCACGTCATCACGCAGAGCCCGGATTTCAATCGCGTGGATTTCGAAAATGGCGCGTGGATCCATCGTCTCGTGACGAGGGAGATAGCACCGTCGCCGGCTGCGGCCAAGCGCAATATTCCGGCTCACATCTGGAACTGGTCCGCGACGGCGCTGGAGGAGGTCAAGCGCATCGCATCGCATCGCAAGATCGGCGTTGTCGAGGGGCCGATCTGGGATTGCGAGGGCTGTGCGTTCCTGCTCGACGGCCGGTGGCCGGTGGTTACCGCACTGCATACGACGCTTCAGGTCTGGCTTCAGACGCATCCCGAGCATGCCGCCGACGCTGGATGGATGACATCGTTCGGCAAGCCGATGCTCGCCCTGGAGGCCGAACTGATGACGCGTTCGGATGCGGAGCGCGTGGGCAGCCGCGCCATCGTGACCGAACTCGAGGCCGCGTACGGATTGAAGCTCGATCCGGGCAAGATCGTCTTCATCCCGCATGGCCTTGCGGCGAAGACGGCTATCCACGAGGAACAGCCCGTGGTGAAGTCCGTGGTGAAGTCCGATACCGTGAACCTGTTGTTCGTCGGTCGGCTCGAGCCACGCAAGGGAATTGACGTGCTGCTGGAAGCACTGTCGGAGGTCATGCCCGACCTGCCGAACCTGAAGGTGCGACTGATCGGTGATGACACGCTTCCCGGACCGGATGGACGTACCTATAAGGACGCGTTCCTCAAATCGGCCGCCGGCCGCGAGTTGGGAGAACGTATCGTATTCGAAGGCAAGGCTCCGGAAGGCGTCGTACGGGCGGCTTATGCGCAATGCGATATGTTTGTCGCGCCAAGCCGATTCGAGTCGTTCGGCCTGGTCTTTCTCGAAGCGATGCGCGAAGGAAAGCCCGTCATCGGATGTGACGCAGGCGGGATGCCGGAAATCATTTCGGCCGATGTTTCGGGCTTGCTTGCGGTACCGGGCGATGTGAAATCGCTTGCCCAAGCGATCCGGGCGCTCGCCGGTTCGCCGGATCTGCGTGAACGCATGGGGGCCGAGGGTAAAAGATTGTTCGAGGCGCGATTCACGTCCACGCGCATGGCGTCAGACAGTGCTGCACTTTACGCGCTGGCGGCTCGCAATCGGCTCGAGTCGGTCACGCAATGAAAATTTCATACCTGAACGGCGTTTGCGTAAGGAACGATGCGATCTCGAACAATATTCGCGACGAGATACGAGCCTTGCGTGGGAGCGGTGTCGATGACATTCGTTTATTCGCCTATGCATGTGAACATGAAGACATTCCGTCGAAGCTGGTCAACGACATCTCGGAGATCGCTTTCGACGAGCATTTCCTCGCAAGTGATGTAGTGATTTTTCACTTCGGTATTTACTATCCCCTGTTTGACCTGCTGCCGATCGTTCCTGCCCGAGCACGGCGCATCGTGGTATTCCACAACGTCACGCCTCGTGAGGTCGTCAAGCCGGAGAACCGTGCCTTGATTGATCGGTCCTTTTCGCAGATGTCGAATATTGCGTGGGCCGATCATGTCATCTGTGACAGCGATACCAACCTGGACGTGCTGCGCAAGGCAGGTATCAATACGCCTGCCACGGTATTGCCGCTCGCTATCCACTCGATTTCGCATGCGCCCTCGCGCAAGCCGAGTGTCGAAGACGATATCGTCCGGATAGCGTTCATCGGCCGGTTCGTCGAGTCGAAGGGGCCTCATGAATTGTTGATGGCGCTCGACCAGGTCCTGGTATCGAATCCGGCGTGCCGGCTCATGCTCGACATGGTCGGCAACCTGCTGTTTTCCGATCCTGAGCTGCTGGTACAGATCGAGACGATGATGGCGTCGCTCACGCAACGGTACGGTGAGCGCATTGCCTCGAGCATTCACGGGAATGCCTCGGATGTGCGCAAGCACGAGATCCTCCAGGATGCGGACCTGTTCGTATTGCCGACCTATCATGAAGGGTTCTGCGTGCCGATCGTCGAAGCGATTTCGAACGGGTGCCACGTCATCGCGTATGACAACTCCAATGTGCCGTCGATACTCAACGGCTTCGGGCGGCTGGTCGACACCGGCAGTATCGATGGTCTTGCCGCGGAGATTGGCCAGGCGGTCGAGATGGTGACTTCGCGGAGGTGGCGCGGGAACGGAGAGGGGAGCTACGAGGCGTTTGCCGCTCGGGCGACCCAATATGGGGAACAGTTCTCCCCCGACAAGATTGCTCGACGATTCGTCGATCTCGTCAATTGCAGCCGATGACTTGAGGCTGTCGAGTTCGCGAGCGTGCAACGAGCCCCGCTGACGCGGGCGCGGCATCTTTGTCTCCCATATCCAACGATGGCAAACGAGAAGACACCCTATTTCCCGTATATCGACGGCTTGCGCGCGTTGGCGGTGTTGTCCGTCATGCTTTTTCACCTTGACGCGCGCTGGCTTCCCGGCGGGTTCTCAGGTGTCGACGTGTTTTTCGTCATATCCGGCTTTGTGGTCAGCGCCTCGGTCGGGAACCTGGGGGCGGTATCGCCCTGGCGGCTTCTGCTGATCTTCTACGCGCGCCGGATGAGGCGGATCCTGCCGGCGCTGATCGTGGTGCTGCTGGTGACGGGTTTCGTCTCGGCGCTCTTCATCCCGTCCTCCTATCTGAGTGACAAGAGCCAGAAGACGGGGTTGTATGCGTTCTTCGGCCTGAGCAATTTCATCCTGGGCTCGGTCGGCAATGATTATTTTTCGCCGACAGCCGAATTCAACCCGTACACGCATACCTGGTCGCTCGGCGTCGAGGAGCAGTTCTATCTTGCGTTCCCCTTCCTGTTCTGGGCCTGGCTCGCACGCAAGCACTGGCGCCATCTGTCCGTGATCCTGATCGCGGCGGGCCTGGGTGCCTCGCTGGCGTGGGGGCATTGGCTGGGGCAGACCAACCAGACGCAAGCCTTCTATTTCATCTTCGGTCGATTCTGGGAGTTGGCCGCCGGCGTCCTGCTTTACCAGTGCTTCGTGCTTTCCGGATTCGTCGCGACGATCGAGTCGGCGCGCGCGCCTGCCCCCATCGGCATCAGGCTTGGCGCCTGGCTGTCTCTGCTCGTCGTGATCGCCGGTTTCGTGGTGTCCAGGTCGGATCATTACCCTTTTCCCGGCGCGATGCTTCCTGTCGCCGGCACGGTCGGACTGCTGGGATTCCTGTACGGCCGGCAGCATGCGGGCCTGATCTCGACGATCCTCGAAAGCCCCCCCATTCGTTTCATTGGCCGGATTTCCTACTCGCTCTACCTGTGGCATTGGCCGATCTACGTGGTGCTGCGCTGGACGACCGGGCTCGACGCGCCGCTTGCCATGGTCGGCGCGGTCGTGCTGAGTTTTGCGCTCGCGATTGCTTCGTATCGTTTCATCGAGGAGCCGTTCCGTCACGGATGGAGGGCGGCCGGCATGCCGCGCCTGGCCGTCGTGGTACTCGGACTATGCGTGATGTTCGGAGGCGCTTGGGCCTCGTCGAAGATGGCCGGTGCACAAGCGAGATTCTCGCTCAGTACCGTTGCCAGGCACGCGAATGACTGGTATCCGTACGGAACCGATACGAATCCCGAGTTCCCCGGCTGTCGCGCCGACGTCGCGTCGCAAGACGTGCAGGGCGGTCATCTCTGGGTCTACGCACGCAACAACTGCGATCTGCCGCAAAAGAGTCGGCACCGTGTATTCGTGATCGGTGATTCGCATGCGATGGCCTACTCGGCCATGTTCAAGCAGTTTGTGGTTCAAACAGGTGTCACGGTCTATGCGTACAACAACGCCGGGTGTCCATTCCTCAGCCTGCAGCCGTGGCGGGAGGTCGGCGATCCCGTTTGTCATCAATACGGGGATTCGGCACTGAAGGACATGCTGACCAGGCTGCAGCCAGGCGACCTTGTGTTTCTGCCGTCCCTGCGCTTGCCCCGCATGATCGATCAATGGGTGTTTTTCGGTGATGAGGCCGCGAGAACGCAGTTGTTTGGCGGCGACGCAGTCAAGGGGCGGGAGCAGGCGACCCAGGACGCCATTCCGGTGTTGGAGGATATCGAGCATCGCGGCGGCAAGGTCGTGCTGGAAGCGCCGACGCCGATTTTCCGGACGATTCCCTATCGTTGCTCCGACTGGTTCAATCGGAACAATGCCATCTGCGAGCATGGCCCGACAATCAGCCGGAGCGAAATCGATGAAATGCGGGCGCCGGTACTGGCATCGTATTCACGATTGGAGGCCGCCGTGCCGAGCGTGTACACATGGGACCCGCTGCCGTCGTTATGCTCTGCCGAAACGTGTTCGGTATATGAGGGTGATCGACCTCTGTTTTTTGATGGAGATCACATCAGCGGTTACGGAGATCTGAAGGTTCTGCCAAGCTTTGCTTCGTTCATGTTGCGACTGCTCTGATGCACCGGTTGTTCGACGCCACCCACCCGAATTTCTCGTGGATGGCTTGAATCATCCGCGAATTTCGCGTGCGATTCGTCGAGAATATTCGGCAGCATTTCACGAAGCGAGGATATATTTCCAGCGTCGAGCGATGAGGAAGAATCAGGCTGGCTGGTCGAACGGGGGCGTCATGTCCTTACGCAGGATGATCCGGCTGCGCCGGGGCGTTCGCGGTTCATGCGGAATCTTTCATTTTTTACGGAGCGTGGAAAGGAATTTGTCGGACGGGTAATGGTGAGGCCGACGAACGGATGGTCGCCGTGTATCGCACATCGGTGCGAAGGAGGCGCGTGCCTGTCGGGGTCTGTCGCTGTTGGCGGCGGCGATGGAGATGGAGCGGATTTTTTTATTGCATTGTGACCAGATGAAAGAACAATTGAGAAGAGTTGCCCGGGAAATGGCGAGCTGGCCTGTCATCGGCCGATTGATTCATATCGGCGTCGGCATCGTGCGCCTGCCGCAGATTCGCGAGTCGGTGGTGAGCGTGAGCCATCGCCAGCACGTATTCGAGGTGGAGCATATGCCGGGGCTGTTGCGCGCGCTATCCGCCGCGGATCATCATCAGGTCGATATCGACAATTTCGCGCAAGCGATGCCGATGAACTTTCGCCGGCAGGCGCGCGATATCGCGGAACTGAAGTCGAAGCTCGATGCGCTGCTGTCCGACGTATCGTCCTTGCGAGGACGTATGGAGCATGGCGAATCGGTCCGGAACGACCACGCCCAGTCGATCGACTATCTGCTCGGCCGGACCGAATTCGTGCGTCGCGAACTGATGTTCGAAATGCGTTACGGGGCACGGGAAACCCAGCGGGACGGTGACGCGATCGAGGTCAAGGCGGAAATCCTGTCGCTGGACAAGCTGGAAGTCGCCCGTCGAGACGGCATCCGCCTGAATATCGGCTGCGGTCACGTTCCGCTGGACGGTTACCTGAACGTCGATCGGCGTGCGCTGCCGGGCGTGGATATCGTGTCGGAGGTCAACGGCTTGCCGTTCGGCAAGGGCGAACTGGTCGAAATCTTCTCGGCCCACCTGCTGGAGCATTTCCCCGAGGAGCAACTGCGCCGTGAACTGCTGCCTTACTTCTTCGGGCTGCTGCGCGGCGGCGGTGAACTGAAGGCGATCGTTCCCGATGCGGAAGCGATGATCCGCGAATACTCGAATGGCACGTATCCCTACGATGACCTGCGAGAAGTGTTGTACGGCGGACAGGACTACGACGGCGACTTTCACTTCAACATGTTCACGCCGGACTCGATGATCAAGCTGCTGGTCGAAGCCGGCTTCGAGACACCGACGATCATCGAACGTGGTCGCAAGAACGGCCGATGCTACGAGTTCGAGATTGCAGCGAAGAAGCCCGTGACGCAGGTGGAGGCAAGCTGAGACCATGCCCATGCACCCGCGTATCTCCATTGTCATCAATACACTGAATCGAGGCCCGGTACTCCAGAAGACGCTCGAGAGTTTTCGCTGGCTCCGTTACCGGGGCGAGTTCGAAGTCATCGTGGTCAATGGCCCGTCGACGGATAATTCGGACGAGGTCATCGCATCCTGGTTGCCCGGCATCCGGGCCGGCAAGTGCGACGTCGCGAATCTGTCGGTGTCGCGCAACGTCGGCATCTGCATGGCACAGGGCGACGTGGTGGCATTTATCGACGACGATGCGATTCCCGAGCCGGAATGGCTGGAGCAGCTCGCCGAACCGTATCGCGATCCGATCGTCGGCGCGGTGGGCGGTTTCGTCTACAACCATACCGGCTACGATTTCCAGTACACCTACGGCGTGGTCGACCGCTATGCGCGTCCTTACCTGGACCTGACCGAGGCGAGCCCGCACCTGTCCTTTCCGAAGAGCATGCGTTTCCCGCACCTGCTGGGATGCAATTCCTCGTTCCGGCGCTCGGCCCTGCTGGAGGTTGGCGGCTTCGACGAGGAGTTCGAATACTTCCTGGACGAAACCGATGTCTGCCTGCGCATCGTGGATGCGGGTTTCCTTATTGCGCAACTGCCGCGCGCCTTCGTGCATCACAAGTATGCGCCGAGCAATATTCGCGGCGAGAACAAGGTCCCGCGCTACCGCTACCCCGTCATCAAGAACAAGATCTATTTTTCGCTCAAGCATGCGCGCGAGTTTTTCCCGACCGAACACGTGATGGACGAAGTCGCGGAGTTCATCGAGAAGCAGCGCGCCGAGGTGATCTGGGCCGAGGGCGAAGGCCTGCTGACGCGCGATGATGTCGTCAGGTTCGAGGAAGACGCGAAGCGTGCCTACGACACCGGCATGCAGCGCGGTTTCGAGGGCGTCAAGCCCGACGCCATGATCGATGCGGGCAAGCTCGCGCGGTATGCCGGCGAATTCCTGCCGTTCGAGACCTTCAACAACGGCCGCACCATCGTGCTGATCTCGCGCGGTTTTCCGCCGGATCAGGGCGAGGGCATCGCGACCTTTACGCGGGATCTGGCCGAGGCGCTCGCCGCCGAGGGCAGCATGGTGCACGTGATCACGCAGAGCCCCGACTCGAATCGCGTGGACCTCGAGCGTGGCGTCTGGGTGCATCGGATCGTGCCGGCAGAGGTCGAGTTGACGCCGGCGGCGCGCGAGCGGAAGGTGCCGCAAGCGATCTGGAACTGGTCGGCGACGGCGCTGGTGGAAGCGCGCCGGATTGCCGATCATCGCGACATCGAGGTGATCGAGGCACCGATCTCGGATGGCGAGGGCATCGCCTTCCTGCTCGACGGGACGTGGCCCTTGGTCACCAACCTGGACACGCCCCTGCATGTCTGGCTGGCGTCCCACCCCAAGAAGCGGCGGGACGAGGCATGGATGGGATCGTTCGGCGCGCCGATGCTCGCGCTCGAACGCGAGCTGATGACTCGCGCCGATGCGGTGCGCGCGGACAGCCGTGCGATCGTCGACGAGGTCGAACGGCTGTACGAGCCGCGCTTCGACCATGCCCGCCTGCGCGTCGTGCCGCATGGAACGACGGCACCGGTCGCGGTTCGATCGGAGGACGTGCCGCGCGCGGCCGGCGAGCAAGCCCCGTCGTCCGAGGCGAAGTTCACCGCTGCCGACATGGCGCGCGGCAGCCTCGAGTTGTACGAACTGGCCCGCAGGACCTGAGCCAGCGCCGCGTATTGCCCGGCGGATGTGCACCCGGGCGATACGCGACGGCAAGCCGTCAGCTCCGCGCTTTCCCTACGAGCCGCTGGTACAGGTCGACATAGCGCCCGACCATCTGTTCGGACGTGAGGTGTTGCTCGAATCGCTGGCGCGCCTGCTGCCCCAGCCGCGAGGCCAGCTCGGGGGCGTCCCACAGCTTCTGCATCGCGCCGCGAAAGGCCGCGGGATCGCTGGGCGGCACCACCAGGCCGGTAGTGTCCGCGAGATTGACGAAGGAGGTGCCCGTGCCGATCTCGGTCGAGATCAAGGGCTTGCCGAACATCGCCCCTTCCACCAACGAGATGCCGAAGGCCTCGGAGCGCAGGTGCGACGGGAATACCAGGCCGTAGCACAGGCTCAGCAGCGCGACCTTGTCCTCGTCCGGCACCGCGCCGACGAAGCGCAGGTTCTCCTCGCCGAGCGAGAGCCGCGTCGCCTGCGCCTTCAGCTCGCCTTCGACCGGGCCGGCGCCGATGATCACCGCTTTCATCGAGGTGCCGGCCAGGGCATCCAGCAGCACGTGCAGACCTTTGTAATAGCGCAGATTGCCGACGAACAGGAAGAACTTCGGCCCCACCTGCTCGCGCCAGTAGGCGACGCGCGCGGGGTCCGGACGTGGGTAGCGGTGTTCGTCCAGGCCGATCGGAATCACCTCGACCTTGTCCTTGTACTGCCGCAGCACCGGGCTGGTCTCGAGGTAGTTGGGCGAGGTCGCGACGATGCGATCGACGTCGCGCAGGAATCGCTTCTGCAAGGGCTTGTAGGCCTGCAGCAGGAATTTCTGACGCGTGATGTCGGCGTGATAGGTGACCAGCGAAGGTTTGCCCGAGCGCGTCGCGAAATGGACCACGTCCATGAACGGCCAGGGGAAGTGGTAGTGAATCAGGTCGGCGCGCCTGGCGAGTTCGGCGAAGCGCCGGAAGGCCGCCATCGAGAACGGCGACGAGGCCAGCTGCAGGTCGACCTTGGCGCGATGGTGGACATGGTCGCCGAAATCCACCGAGCTGGTGTCGCGGCTGACCGTCAGGACTTCGCTGGTGACGCCGCGCTTGCTCGCTCCCGAGCAGACCTGCCCGATGAGCTCCTCCACGCCGCCCATCGAATCGGGGCGATAGGTCTTGTAGAAATGTAGGACGTGCATAGGGCTTCAGTTTGCGGGGCGGATGCCGGAGCGGGGCAAGGGCGACGAGCGAGCCGCCGGCCTTGCCTTGCCCGGCCCTCAGGCGGCGGGAGCGCGCCCGTAGACGTCCTCGAAACGGACGATGTCGTCCTCGCCGAGATACTCGCCGCACTGCACTTCGATCAGGATCAGGTCGACCACGCCGGGATTGATCAGGCGATGCTTGTGGCCGGCCGGGATGTAGGTCGATTCGTTGGGCTGCAGCGAGATGACCTGCTCGCCGTTGACCACGTCGGCGCAGCCGCGCACGACGATCCAGTGTTCGCTGCGGTGATGGTGCATCTGCAGGGACAGCGCCGCGCCCGGCTTCACGACGATCCGCTTCATCTTGAAGCGATCGCCTTCCTCGAGCACGGTGTAGGTGCCCCACGGACGATGGACCGTGCGATGGATGCGATAGGCATCGTGGTTCGAGTGCTTGAGCTGCGCGACGATCTGCTTGACGTCCTGCGCGCGATCGCGTTTCGCGATCAGCAGCGCATCCGGCGTGTCGACGACGACCAGGTCCTCGACGCCGACGGCACCGATGGTCCGCTCGTCGGAGCGGAAATAGCAGTTCGCGGTATCGTGCAGCAGCGCCGCGCCCTCGATGCGGTTGCCGCGCGCGTCCGGCTCCGTGAGGTCGCTGATGGCGAGCCATGAGCCGATGTCGCTCCAGCCGATGTCGCAAGGCACCACGGCGGCCTGTTGCGTATGCTCCATGACCGCGTAGTCGATCGAGATATCCTTGGCGGTGCTGAATGTCGAGCCGGCCAACTCGACGGCGTAGTCCTCGTCGACGCTGCTCCAGCTGCCGGCGGGAATCGCCTGCAGCACCGGGCCCGCGACGTCCGGCGCGTGCACGGCCATCTCGTCGAGCATGGTCTGCGCGGCGAAGCAGAAGATCCCGGCGTTCCAGGCATGCTTGCCGTCGCTCGAGAGCCGGGCCGCCAGCTCGGCGTTCGGCTTCTCGATGAAGCTGACGATGTCGTGGCTGCCCGTGCTGCCGTTGCCGTCGTGTTCGTACTGGATGTAGCCGAAGCCGGTTTCGGCGCGGGTCGGCTTCACGCCGAAAGCGACGACCTTGCCCATGCTGGCGGCTTGCGCGGCTTGCAGCACCGCGGCGTTGAAGGCGTCGAGATCGTTGATCAGGTGATCCGCCGGCATCACCAGCATGATCGCTTCCGGGCCGTGCCGCTCCCGCACCACGGCCGCCGCGGCCTCGATGGCCGCGGCCGTGTTGCGCGACACGGGTTCGAGCACGAAGCCCATGCGCACCCGGTCGCGCCGGATTTCCGCACACTCGTCCTTGGTCAGGAAATAGGTGTCGCGATTGGTGACGAACAGGACTTCGCTGGCCTCGGGAACACCGCAGGCGCGCAGGTAGGTCTTCTGGAGCAGGGATTGCCCGTCGGCCAGCTTGAGCAGCGGCTTCGGGAAGGCTTCGCGGGATACGGGCCAGAGGCGTGTGCCCGCGCCCCCGCAGATGATGACAGGAATGATGTTCATGAAACCGGGTGGCGCTATTCGATAGGCTAAACGACGATTTTAGCTGAATTTCCCCTCCCGAATTCCGGCTCGGCGGGGCGTCGTCGTGAATTTTCCACGGATCGTCAAGGAATTCGCCGCATTGTTAAATTGCCCCTCGGGTGTCGTCGGCGCTCATTTTGCAATGCAGCAGAACAGCATCGGCGATTGGTGGCTCGCGTGGTTTTTACCGAGGTTTGTCGGCATAATGGCGCCAATTTCACGCTTGCGGCGCACGTCGCGGCCAGGGCCCGCCGGCGAATCTCGCGCGGCCGCGCGCGGCCCGCGCCGATTCATACTCATTGCGCGCCTCGCGCCGACTGCATGAAGCTGCTTTTCGACCTGAATTCCCTGCGGCCGCCGCGTAGCGGTGTCGGCTACTACACGCAACACCTGCTCGAAGGCCTGCGGTCCCGGCCGGATGTCGAAACGCTGGCGGGTTGGTCGGGATCGGCCATCTACGAGGGCGGGGATCTCGAGGCGCTGATGCGCGACGATGCCGTTGCCGCGAAGGCCGCGCGTGCCGCGCGCGGGCCGGTGGCCGCCGCGGTGCGGATGGCGCGCGCCATGCCGGGCGCCTACCGGGCCCGCACCTTCCTGCGCGATCGCGTGTCGACGCGCCTGCGCGACGACTACGCGCGTCGCGGCTTCGTGTACCACGAGACCAACTTCATCGCCTCGCGCTATCGCGGGCCGACCGTGGTGACGATCCACGACCTGTCGCATCGGCCTCATCCGGAGTTTCATCCGCGCACCGCTGTCCGCTACCTGGACGAGGGCCTGCCGCGCACGCTCGAACAGGCGAGCCGGGTGATCGCCGTGAGCCGCTACACGAAGCAGGCGATCCACGAGCAGTTCGGGCTGCCGGACCACAAGGTGGTGGCGATCCATCTCGGCGTCGAGCCCTCGTTCCGGCCGTACGACGCGTCCGAGTGCGCGCCGGTGCTGGCCCGCTACGGCCTGCGGCGGCGCGGTTTCGTGCTGTCGGTGTGCACGCTGCAGCCGCGCAAGAACCTGCTGCGGCTGGTGGAGGCGTTCGGGCGGCTGCCGGCCGGGCTGCGCGAGGCGTTCCCGCTGGTGCTGATCGGCGCGGACGGCTGGATGAATTCGGCGCTCACGCAGGTGATGGCGCCGCTCGCGCGAGCCGGGCAGGTGATCGCGCCCGGCTACGTATCCCGTCACGAGCTGGTACGCCTGTTCGCGTCGGCCGCCGTGTTCGCCTATCCGTCGCTGTACGAGGGCTTCGGCCTGCCGGTGCTCGAGGCGATGGCCAGCGGCGTGCCGGTGCTGACCTCGAACCTGACCTCGCTGCCGGAAGTCGCCGGCGGCGCGGCCTGGGAGGTCGATCCCCGCTCGGTCGACCAGATCGCGCACGGTCTCGCGACCCTCGGCGAGGATGCCGACCTGCGAAACCGGCTGGCCGAACGGGGATTGCGACGGGCCGCCGAATTCACCTGGGCGTCGACGGTGGAGAAGACCTGCGAGGTCTATCGCTCGCTGCTCGCCTGATCGACCTCGCCCGGCCGCCTCGACGAAGGCGGCCGGCCAAACGGATGGAAACCTCGAACCAGTTCATGCGAATCGTAATCAGTGGTGCCAACGGATTTGTCGGCAAGGCGGTGACCGCTCTCGCGGTCGAACAGGGCCATCAGGCAGTCGCGCTGGTGCGCCGTCCCGGTGGCGGCGACCGGCGCGCGCAAGAGTGCGTGATCGGCGACGACAATTTCGCCGGGATTGCGGCGCAGGCCGGCGAGCGCCTGGGCGCCTGCGACGCGTTCGTCCACCTCGCCGCGCGTGTCCATGTGATGCGCGACCAGGCGGCCGATCCGCTCGCCGAATTCCGGGCGGTCAATGTCGACGGCGCGTTGAACGCCGCCATGGCCGCGTTGCGGGCCGGCGCGCGGCGCTTCGTGTTCGTCAGCAGCATCAAGGCGCTGGGCGAGGGCGAGCCGGGCCGGCCCTGGCGCGAGGACGATCCGCCGGCGCCGGCCGATCCTTACGGCGTCTCCAAGCACGAGGCGGAAGTGGCCCTGCAGGCGTTCGGGCGCGAGCATGGCATCGAGGTCGTGGTGGTCCGTCCGCCGCTGGTCTACGGCGCCGGCGTCGGCGCGAACTTCCTGGCCCTGATGCGCGCCGTCGACAAGGGTATCCCCCTGCCGCTGGGCGCGGTCGCGGCCCGGCGCAGCCTGGTGCATGTCTACAACCTCGCCGATGCCTTGCTGCACTGCGCCACCGACCAGCCGGCGGCCGGCGAGTGCTTTCATGTCGCCGACGAGGCGCCGCCGACCGTGCCGGCGCTGTTGCGCATGATCGGCGCGGCGCTGGGCCGGCCGGCGAGGCTGTTTCCCGTGCCCGTCGCGGCCCTGCGGCTGGCCGGCGCGCTCACCGGCAAGCGGGCCGCGATCGAGCGGCTGACCGACAGCCTGAGGCTGGATACCGGCCACATCGGCGCGACGCTCGGCTGGCGTGCGCCTCGGACGACGGAGCAGGGTCTCGAAGCGACGGCCTTGTGGTATCGTTCGCGCCACACTCGACGACAATAAATCCATGCACCTCGCAATATCGACGTGGGCCATGGCCATGGCGGTGGGGTTGGCCACCTGCATCGCCTCGGGGGCGATTCTGCGCGCGCTGCTGGCGACCGGGATCGCATGGCGGCTCGCAACCGATATCCCCAACGCCCGCTCGCTCCATGAACGGCCCACGCCGCGCGTCGGCGGCTGGGGCATCGTGCCGGTCGGCGTGGCCGCGCTGCTGTGGCTGGCTTCGCCGATGTGGCTGATCGCCTTGATGGCTGCCGGGCTGGCGCTGATGTCGCAGATCGACGATCGTCGCGGCTTGCCGGCACGCGTGCGCTTCGGCGGACATGCCGTGGCGGTGATCGTGCTGCTGGCGGCCTATCCCGCCGCCGTGCCGTGGTGGGCCCTGGCGGGCCTCGGCTTCCTGATGCTGTGGCTGATCAACCTGTACAACTTCATGGATGGTGCCGACGGCCTGGCCGGCGGGATGGCGCTGTTCGGTTTCGGCGCCTATGCCGTGGCGGCGCTCACGGGCGCGGCGCCGTCCCACGATCTGGCGATCGCCGGCGCCGCGATCGCCGGCGCGGCGCTGGGCTTTCTGCTGCTGAATTTCCATCCCGCGCGCCTGTTCCTCGGCGACGCGGGCTCGATTCCGCTCGGCTTCCTGGCCGGCGCGTTCGGCTACTGGGGCTGGCGCGAGCAGGTCTGGCCGATCTGGTTTCCGGCCCTGGTGTTCTCGCCCTTCATCGCGGACGCATCTGTAACACTTTTGAGACGTCTGTTACGCGGGGAAAAGTTCTGGCAGGCGCACCGGGAGCATTATTATCAGAGGGTCATCCGCTCTGGCGTGAGCCACGGGCGTGCCGCCGTTTATTCGTACCTCATCATGCTCTGCGGCACCCTGGTTGCCGTGTGGGCGAAAGGCCGTCCCGAGCCGCAGCAGTGGCTGTCGTTCCTCGGGTGGTATGCCGTCCTGGCGTGCCTCGGCCTGGCGATCGACATGCGTTGGCGCAGGTTTCAGTCGGCCGACAACAACAACTACAACCCGTGAGGTTTCCTGTCGATGTTGCGATCCAAGGCGTCGTGGCTGTCGCTGAGCGCGTTCCTGTTTGACCTGCTGGCTGTGGCGGGCGTCTGGCTGGTTGCCTACGTGATCCGCTTCAACGGCATGATTCCGCACGACTTCCTCGAGGGCGGCGTGCTCGCGCTCGCCTGGGTGCTGCCGGTCTACGGCCTGATGTTCTGGACCTTCGGCCTGTATCGCGGGCTGTGGGTGTTCGCCAGCCTGCCGGACCTGTTGCGCATCTCGAAGGCCGTGGTCGGCGGCGGCGGCATCGTGATGGCCTGCGCGGTGATGTTCCAGCCGATCCCGATCATCCCCCGCTCGGTGCTGCTGCTCTCGCCTATGCTGCTGTTCCTGGCGATGGGCGGTGCCCGCGCGCTCTACCGCGCCACCAAGGAGTTCTACCGCTACGGCGGCCTGGTCGGCCAGGGCAAGCCGGTGCTGGTGCTGGGCGCCGGCGGCGCGGGCGCGAGCCTGGCCCGCGAGCTGTCGCGTTCCGGCGAATGGCGCCTGGTCGGCCTGCTCGACGACGAGCCGGCCAAGCGCGGCCGCGAGGTCTATGGCTACAAGGTGCTCGGGCCGATCACCGAACTCGCCCACTGGGCCGAGCTCACCAAGGCCGAGCACGTGATCATCGCGATGCCGTCGGCCTCGGTCGAGGTGCAGCGCCGCGTCGCCACGCTGTGCGTGCGCGCCGGTGTCAACGCGATGGTGCTGCCTTCGCTGACCACCATGCCGCAAGGCCAGGGCATGCTCTCGCAGGTACGCCAGATCGACCTGGAGGACCTGCTGGGCCGCGACGAGGTGAGCATCGACACGCCGCACGTCGATGCGCTGCTGCATGACCGCGTGGTGATGGTGACCGGCGCCGGCGGCTCGATCGGTTCCGAGCTGTGCCGCCAGATCCTGAAATTCTCCCCGGCGCAACTGATCGCCTTCGATCTCTCGGAATTCGCCGTCTACCGCCTGACCGAGGACCTGCGCGAACGCTTCCCCGACAGCCACGTGGTGCCGATCATCGGCGATGCCAAGGATTCGCTGCTGCTCGATCACGTGATGGCCAGCCACACGCCGCACATCGTGTTCCATGCGGCCGCCTACAAGCACGTGCCGCTGATGGAGGAACTGAACGCCTGGCAGGCGCTGCGCAACAACGTGCTCGGCACCTATCGCGTGGCGCGCGCGGCGATCCGGCATGGCGTGCGCCACTTCGTGCTCATCTCGACCGACAAGGCCGTCAACCCGACCAACGTGATGGGCGCCAGCAAGCGCCTGGCCGAGATGGCCTGCCAGGCGCTGCAGCAGACCAGCCCGAACACGCAGTTCGAGACCGTGCGCTTCGGCAACGTGCTGGGCAGCGCCGGCAGCGTGATCCCGAAGTTCCAGCAGCAGATCGCCAAGGGCGGCCCGGTGACGGTCACCCATCCCGAGATCACGCGCTTCTTCATGACCATCCCGGAAGCCTCGCAACTGGTGCTGCAGGCCTCGAGCATGGGGCAGGGCGGCGAGATCTTCATCCTCGACATGGGCAAGCCGGTGCGCATCGTCGACCTGGCGCGCGACCTGATCCGCCTCTACGGCTTCGACGAGGATCAGATCCGCATCCAGTTCACCGGCCTGCGTCCGGGCGAGAAGCTCTACGAGGAACTGCTCGCCGACGACGAGACCACCACCCGCACGCCGCATCCGAAGCTGCGCACGGCGAAGGCGCGCGAGGTGCCCGACAACCTGCTCGACGAGTTGCTGCCCTGGCTGATGCAGCACCGCGTGCTCGGCGACGACGAGGTGCGCCGCGACCTGCGCCGCTGGGTGCCGGAGTACCAGCCGGCCGTCAAGCCGACCTTGCAGAGCGTGCCGGGGCGGGCAAAGGCCTGAAGCCCAGAAGCTCGCGGCGAACATGCCGGCGATGCGCAAAAACGAAAGGCGTCCAGTGGACGCCTTTTTTTCATGGCCGCGCGCGGCGCCTCAATGGCGATGCTGCTGCTGCCGCGCGCGCGTCTTGCGCACCACCATCCAGCGCGGCGCGCGAAAGCGCACGATGCTGACGTAGAGCCACACATAGGTGAAGGCGAACACCAGCACGAAGGCGAACAGGTGCACCGTGTGCCGCCAGAACAGCGTGGCCGGGATCACCGCGATCAGGCACAGCAGCCACAGGTAGGGCGAGGTCAGCGAATTGCGGCGCGTCAGCTCGTGCGCGACCTGGGTGCCGACGGCCCAGCGCATCAGGCGCTTGTAGACCAGCATGTGCAGGTGCACGCCGTCGGGGATGCCGGGCGAGATGCCGCGGATGAACTTCTTCCGGTAGATCGAGAAGCAGGTCTCGAAGATCGGGTACATGAACAGCAGCACCGGGTACCAGGCCGATACCTCGCGATGCCGCATCACCAGCAGGATCGCCAGCTCGCCGAGCATGAAGCCGATGAAGTAGGCGCCGCCGTCGCCGAGGAAGATCAGGCCGGCCGGGAAGTTCCAGATGAAGAAGCCCATGATCGCGCCCATCATCAGCAGCGAGGCCGACAGCACCACCGGCTCGCCCACCTGGAAGGCCACGTAGGCGAGCGAGGCCAGCATCATGAAGGCGACCATCGAGGCCAGGCCGTTGAAGCCGTCGATGATGTTGACGGCATTGGCGAGCGCGGCCACCGCCAGCACCGTCACCACCGCCGAGACCGCCGTGTAGCCGAGCAGGAAATCGAGCGGCGGCACGCTGATGCGCGTGATCGCCACGCCCACCGCGCCGAACGCGATCGCGGCGGCGGCCATGGTGCAGAGCAGGCGCGCGCGCGGCGAGACCTTCTTGGTCAGGTCCTCGATCAGTCCCGAGGCGAAGGCCGGGATGCCGCAGGCGGCCAGCCCGGCGATGCTGCCGGCCACGGTCGGGTAGCGCAGCGCGAGCGGGATGCAGCCGATCAGCAGGCCCGCGACGATGCCGAGGCCGCCGACGCGCGGCACCGGATGGGCGTGGAATTTCTGCACGCCGGCGAGATCGCTGTCGATCGAGAATTTCTCGTGCAGGTGCGCATAACGGATGATGAGCAGCGTGACGAGCAGGGAGGCGACGAACGCAACGGCGAAGCTGAGCATGGACGGGCCGGAAAACGGGACAGCGGATTATACCGGAGCCGGGTTCGTCCCAGAAGGCGGGCGAGGCGGGTATTTCCCTTGCCGGACAAGGACTTGCGAGAGGCCTGGTGGCGCCGCGGCAAGGCTTTCGAAGCGGCTCCTGCGGCGAGCCGCGCCGGGCGGCGGCAGGTGCGTCGCGCGTGCCGCCGAGGCTTGCCGGCCGGGAAAGCGACAAGGCCCCGCCGGGGCGGGGCCTTGTCGGATCGATCCGCCGCCGGGCCTCAGGCGAAGCCGCGCGGATTGCGCTCCTGCCAGCGCCAGTGGTCGGCGCACATGCGCTCGATGTCGTACTCGGCCTGCCAGCCGATCAGCTCTGCGGCGCGCGCCGGGTTGGCATAGCACTCGGCCACGTCGCCGGGGCGGCGCGCCACCAGCTCGTAGGGTACCGGCCGGCCGCTGGCCGTCTCGAAGGCCTTGACGATGTCGAGCACGCTGTAGCCGCGCCCGGTGCCGAGGTTGACCACGAAGCTGGCGTCGCGCCGGCGCAGCGCGTCGAGCGCCTTCAGGTGGCCGCGCGCCAGGTCGACCACGTGGATGTAGTCGCGCACGCCGGTGCCGTCGTGGGTCGGGTAGTCGTTGCCGAACACGCGCAGCTTCTCGAGCTTGCCGACGGCGACCTGGGCCACATAGGGCATCAGGTTGTTCGGCAGGCCGGCCGGGTCCTCGCCGATCAGCCCGCTCTCGTGCGCGCCGACCGGATTGAAGTAGCGCAGCGTGGCGATGCGCCACGACGGATCGGAGATCTCGAGGTCGCGCAGGATCTGCTCGGCCATCAGCTTGGTCTGGCCATAGGGATTGGTGGCCGACAGCGGGAACGACTCGTCGATCGGCGAACGCTCCGGCACGCCGTAGACGGTGGCCGAGGAGCTGAACACGACGTGCTTGACCTGACGCTCGCGCATCACCTTGAGCAGGGCCAGCAGGCTGTCGAGGTTGTTGCGGTAGTACTCGATGGGCTTGGCGACCGATTCGCCGACCGCCTTGAGCGCGGCGAAGTGGATCGCGGCGCTGATCGGGTGCGCGTCGAACACGCGGGCCAGCGCGGCTTCGTCGCAGGCGTCGACCTGGTGGAAGGCCGGCGCGCGGCCGGCGATCCTGGCGATCCGGTCGACGGCCTCGCGCTTGCTGTTGACCAGGTTGTCGACGATCACCACGTCGTAGCCGGCGCCGAGCAGTTCGACGGCCGTATGCGAGCCGATGAAGCCCGCGCCGCCCGTCACCAGAATCGTGCCCTTGTCGCTCATTGCGCTCATTGTCATGCCCTCCTCAGAGTGCCGTGCCTGTCAGCGCACGGATGGTTTGTCGATAGCGTTCGACGACATTCGCCTCGTCGAATTCGCGCAGTACCTTCTGGCGGCCGCGCTCGCCCATCGCGCGGCGCGCCTCGGCCGGCATGTCGAGCATGGCGGCCATCTTCCCGGCCAGGCTCGCGCTGTCGCGCGCGGTGCAGAGCAGGCCGGTCTCGCCGTCGTCCACCACGTCGCGGCAGCCCGGCACGTCGGTGGCGACGATCGGCCGGCACATCGCCGAGGCTTCCATCAGCGTGCGCGGCACGCCCTCGCGATACGAGGGCAGCACCACGCAGTCGGCCGCCGCGATATGCGGGCGGACGTCGTGCGCCTCGCCGAGATAGTCGATCACGCCCTCGCGCACCCATTCGTCCAGGTAGGTGCTCGATACCGCGCTGGGGTTGTCGACGCCGACCGGGCCGAGCAGGGCGAAGCGCGCTTGCGGATAGCGCGCCTTGAGCGCGCGCGCGGCGTCGACGTATTCGCGCACGCCCTTGTCCCACAGCAGCCGGCCGATCAGCAGGAACTGGAAGCTGTCGCGCTCGGGCAGCGGGGCGGGCGCGAACTGCTCGATATCGACGCCCTCGCCGTGCAGCAGCCGCGCGCGATCGGGATGCGCGAGCAGGCGGCCGGCCTCGAAGGTGGCGAGGTCGTCGCGGTTCAGGAACCAGACTTCGCGCGGGAAGCGGAACGCGAAACGATAGAGCCGCTTGGCGATGCTGGCGGCCCGGCTCTCGCGGATGAACACGTAGCCCAGGCCCGTGGTGACGGCCACCGAGGGCACGCGCGCAAGCCAGGCCGCGATCGAGCCGTAGATGTTCGGCTTGATCGTGTAGTGGAACACCAGGTCCGGGCGCAGCTCGCGATAGTGGCGGCGCATCGCGGCCAGCATGCGCAGGTCCTCGAGCGGATCGGTGCCCTTGGAGGCGACGCGCAGCTCGAGATAGCGGCAGCCCATCGCCTCGAGCGGCTCGACCGTGCGATCGCGCGGGGCCAGCACGATGACCTCGGCGCCGCTGGCGACCAGCATGCGGATCAGGCCTTGACGATAGGTGTAAATCGCCCAGGCGGTGTTGCAGACCAGGACGATGCGCAGCGCGGAAACAGGACTCATGTCGAAGCAGTGGACGGGAAGCGGGACGAAGCGCGTCAGGCCGGCGGGCGCTGCGCGAACGAACGGCGTTTCAGCTTGTGCAGCAGCGAATACGGCGTCACGAGATGAAGCAGGTACTTGGCGAGGCCGCCCCAGTCATACGGGTTGCGCGCATCGAAGTAGCGCAGCACCAGCGCGAGCGTCGAGCGGATCTGCCGGCGCCGCCGGGTGGCGCTGATGCCCCCTTCGTTCAGTTCGTAATATAGGCCGAGTTCGGGCAGGTTCGCGCAATCGTAGCGTTCCATTAAGCGCAAAAAAATGTCCAGGTCCTCGGCGGCCGGATATTTGATCCGATAGTTGCCGACCTCCAGTACCCGCTGGATATCGAGCATCACCGAGGGATGGACCAGCGGCGAACGCAGGAAGCGGGTGCGGCGCAGCCGGGCCGGATCGGCCGGCGGCGTCAGCATGAACAGCGGGCGGCCGTCGCGCGACACCACCTGGGTCCAGGTGCCGACACAGGCCACGCGCGGATGGGCGGCCAGGAACGCGCGTTGCTTGGCCAGGCGCCCCGGCGCCGCCAGGTCGCCGGCGTCGAGCCGGGCCGCGTAGCGGAAACCGCGCGCGGCCAGCGCCTCGATGCCGGCCGCCAGCGCGCGCTCGATACCGCCGTTACGCGGCATGCGCAGCACCTCGATGTCGAGCCCCGCGCGCGGCGCCGGCGCGATCGGCGGCGTGCTGCCGTCATCGACCACCAGCACGTGCACGGGCGCGGTTTCGGCCAGCGAGGCGAGGCTGCGCTCCAGGTCGTGGTGGCCGTTGTAGGCCGGGATCAGCACCGCGACCTCATCGAGGGCGCCGGCGGGGGCGAGGGAGGAGCTCATGTGCGCAGCTTCAGGCGGATATAGGTGAAATTGACCGCGGCGGCGGCCAGGTAGCCGGCGGCCAGGCCTACCAGGGCGCCGTACAGGCCGAGCGCGGGGATCGCGATGGCGTTGGCGATGGCCGCCACGGCCAGCGCCAGCAGCCACTTGGCCAGCAGCACGAACCTGGCCTGGAACTTCAGCACCACCAGGTTGCCGATCGCCTCGACGCCGGCCGGCACCGAGAGCCAGACCGCCCAGCGGAAGATCGAGACCGACTGCTCGTAGCCGGGGCCGAACACGCGGCCGATGATCAGCGGCGCGAGCAGGTCGAGCACGGCGGCGCCGCCGATCATCAGCGCGCTGGTCATGGCGATCAGGCGCCAGACGTTGCGGCGCAGCCGCGGCAGCTCCGAGACGCGATAGACGAAGGCCGGCGCGATGGTCTGGGCGAGCAGCAGGGCCAGCGTGATCCAATTCTCGTTCAACTGCTGGGCGGCGGCGTAGCGGCCCAGCTCGGCGAAGGAGACGTGCCGCTCCAGCATCAGGCGGTCGAGCTTGAGGAACAGGTACATGCAGACCAGGCCGATCCAGAACACCGTGCCGGCCGAGGCGAAATGCCGGAACAACGGCGCTTCCACGCGCCAGCCGAGCCGGCCGCCGTGGCGACGCCGGTAATAGAGCATCAGCGCCAGCGCGATCGCGCCGGCCTCGAGCGCCCACAGCCAGCCGTAGCTGGCCGGCGCGGCGGCCGCGCGCACCAGCAGCCACACCAGCAGCGCCTTGCCGAGCGCGGCGAACATGCTCGCGATCAGTTGCGGCTTGCTGTAGGTCATGCTCTGCAGCCAGGCGTTGATCACGCCGACGAAGGGCTCGCGCAGCACCAGGGTCACCGCCAGCCCCGCCAGCATCGCGCCGACCAGCGGATCGACCAGGCCCGCCGCGATGCCGGCCCAGGTCAGCGCGAGCGCGACGATCGACACGGAAAAGCGCAGCGCGAAGGCGCTGCCGAGCACCGCGCCGAGTTCGGCCGGGGCGCGCTGCACGATGGTCGGCACCAGGATCTCGGCGCCGCAGACCCAGGTCAGCGGCGCCAGCACCAGCAGCAGCGTGTTCGCGTACTGCCACTTGCCGAAGGCGTCGGGGCCCAGCGCGCGGGCCAGCAGGCCGCTGATCACGATCGCGACGCCGATCTGCGTGAGGCGCTCGAGGCCGAGCCAGACCAGGTTGGCGGCGGCCCGGGCGACATCGGGGTTGGCGATGCGCGTAAGCTTCAGCATGAAAAAATTCGAAAAAAAAGGGCTCGGCGCCGATCCGGCCGCCGGGCCGATTTTCTAATTTGCGGCGCTGCAACCTGCACGCATTAGAATGGGCGGCTCGTGGGCGATGCCTGCCGCACCGACCGGGCGGGTCGAAACCAGCGATTATAAGTTGTCCGGGTCCGAACCCGACATTCGTCGCAGGACGCGCCACCCGGCCGGCGTGCGAGGCCGCGGCACCCTTTTCCATGTACGACAGAGAGTGAATCGATGATTTCCCAATCCATCTTCAAGGCGTACGACATTCGCGGCGTGATCGGCAAGACGCTCGATGCCTCGGTCGCCCGCTCGATCGGGCAGGCCTTCGGCAGCGAGGTGCGCGCCCAGGGCGGCGACGCGGTGGTGGTCGCGCGCGACGGCCGGCTGTCCGGCCCGGATCTGATCGCGGCGCTGGCCGAGGGGCTGCGCGCGGCGGGCGTGGACGTGGTCGACGTCGGCATGGTGCCGACCCCGGTCGGCTATTTCGCGGCCAGCGTGCCGCTGCCGCTGGCCAGCGGCGAGCGTCGCGTGGATTCCTGCATCGTGGTGACCGGCAGCCACAATCCGCCCGACTACAACGGCTTCAAGATGGTGCTGCGCGGCGCGGCGATCTACGGCGAGCAGATCCAGGCGCTGTACCGCCGCATCGTCGCCCAGGATTACGCCGAGGGCAGCGGCAGCTACCAGCAGCACGACGTGGCCGATGCCTACCTGCAGCGCATCGTCGGCGACATCAAGCTGGCGCGCCCGCTGAAGATCGTGGTCGACACCGGCAACGGCGTGGCCGGCGAGCTGGCGCCGCGCCTGTTCAAGGCGCTCGGCTGCGAGCTGGTCGAGCTGTTCACCGAGATCGACGGCAACTTCCCGAACCACCACCCGGACCCGGCGCATCCCGAGAACCTGCAGGACGTGATCCGCGCGCTGAAGGAAACCGATGCCGAGATCGGCTTCGCCTTCGACGGCGACGGCGACCGCCTCGGCGTGGTCACCAAGGACGGCCAGATCATCTACCCGGATCGCCAGATGATGCTGTTCGCCGAGGAAGTGCTGTCGCGCAACCCGGGCGCGCAGATCATCTACGACGTCAAGTGCACCCGCAACCTGGCGCCGTGGATCCGCGAGAAGGGCGGCGAGCCGCTGATGTGGAAGACCGGCCATTCGCTGGTGAAGGCCAAGCTGCGCGAGACCGGCGCGCCGCTGGCCGGCGAGATGAGCGGCCACGTGTTCTTCAAGGATCGCTGGTACGGCTTCGACGATGGTCTCTACACCGGCGCGCGCCTGCTCGAGATCCTCGCGCGGGTGGCCGATCCGAGCGCGCTGCTCAACGGCCTGCCGAACGCCGAATCGACCCCGGAGCTGCAGCTCAAGCTCGAGGAAGGCGAGAACGTCGTGCTGATCGAGAAGCTGCGCCAGGACGCCAAGTTCGAGGGCGCCGACGAGGTCATCACGATCGATGGCCTGCGCGTCGAGTATCCCGACGGCTTCGGCCTGGCGCGTTCCTCGAACACCACGCCGGTGGTGGTGCTGCGTTTCGAGGCGAATTCGGCCGAGGCGCTGGAGCGCATCAAGGGCGAATTCCGCCGCGCGCTGACGGCCGCCAAGCCCGACGCGAAGCTGCCGTTCTGAGGCCGCGAGGCCTGGTGGCGGGCCGTGAGCGGTCCGCCGGGCCGGGCGACCTGCCTTGCGCGACGCGCAGGCAGGTCCGGCGCGTTGTTCCGTCGGGCTTGCCGGCGCCGCGCGCGGCCCCTGGCCGCCCGCCCGCCCGCCATGTTCGCCGGCGCCGTGCTCGACGGCCCCGGTCGCCGCATGTCCCCTCCCGCCGCTCCCGTTTACGGGATAAGCCCGCCGACGCGATAAAATCGCGTCTTTTGGTCCGTACCGGCCTTTCGTCGGTTTTTCTCAGCGTGCAAAAAATTCTGATCGTGCGCGTCTCGTCGCTCGGCGACGTCGTGCACAACATGCCGGTGATCGCCGACATCCACCGGCGCCACCCGGATGCCCAGATCGACTGGCTCGTCGAGGAAGGCTTCGTCGAGCTGGTGAAGCTGGTGCACGGCGTGCGCAAGGTGCTGCCGTTCTCGCTGCGGCGCTGGCGCAAGTCGCTCGGCAGCGCGCGGACCTGGCGCGAGATCCGCGCATTTCGCCGGCAGATCGCCGACGAGCATTACGACCTGGTGATCGACTGCCAGGGGCTGATCAAGAGCGCCTGGGTGGCGAGCTGGGCGCGCGGCCCGCTGACCGGCCTGGCCAACCGCACCGACGGCGCCGGCTACGAGTGGCCGGTGCGCTTCTTCTACCGCCGCCGCGTGCCGATCGCGCCGCGCACCCACGTGGTCGAGCGCACGCGCCAACTGGTGGCCGCGGCGCTGGGCGACCCGGCGCCGTCGCCCGACGACGCGCTCGATTTCGGTCTTGACACGCATCAGGCGGCGCGCGCGCTGGCGGCTGCCGACCTGAATCTTCCGGTACCGTACGTGGTCTTCGTCCACGCGACGTCGCGCGCCGACAAGCAATGGCCCGACGCCGCCTGGATCGAGCTCGGCCAGGCGCTGGTGCGGCGTGGCGCGTCGCTGGTGCTGCCCTGGGGCAGCGAGGCCGAACGCGCCACCAGCGAGCGGCTGGCCAGGGAGTTCGGCGCGGCCGCGATCGTGCCGCCCAGGCTGTCGCTGCCGGCCGTGGTGGGGCTGGTCGACGGCGCGGCGGCCACGGTCGGTGTCGATACCGGCCTCGTGCACATCGCGGCGGCGCTCAAGCGCCCGACGGTCGAACTGTACAATTTCGCCACCGCATGGCGCACGGGCGGCTACTGGTCGCCGAACGTCGTCAATCTCGGCACGGCCGGCGCGCCGCCCTCGCTGTCCCAGGTGAAGGGCGCGCTCGCGTCGTTCGGCCTCCTGTAACGGTGCGATCATGAGCGAATCCCAGATCCTCGAAGTCCTCTCGGCCGACTGGCACGGGCAGCAACTGCCGATGCCGCGCGAGCAGCTGCTCGCCGCCGTCGAGACCGGCAAGGTGCTGTATTTCCCGAACCTGCGCTTCGCCATCGAGGGCGGCGAGGAGGCCCTGCTCGATCCGGCGCTGGCCGATCCCAAGCGCAAGAACATCAGCCTCGCGCCGAACGGCGGCGCGGTGGCCGGCGTGCTCGGCGACGCGGTCACGCAGTCGGCCGTGCGCGCGCTGGTGGCGCGCTACCAGCAGCAGGCGGCCTCGCTGGTCGACGGCCTGTTCCCCGAGTATCGCGGCCGCATGCGCGTGGCGCCCACCAGCCTGCGGCTGCGCCAGGTCGAGACGCGCGAGAGCTCCTGGCGCAAGGACGACAGCCGGCTGCACGTCGATGCCTTTCCCTCGCGGCCGAACTACGGCGAGCGGATCCTGCGCGTGTTCAGCAACGTCAACCCGGCCGGCGTGCCGCGCGTGTGGCGCGTCGGCGAGCCGTTCGAGGACGTCGCCCGGCGCTTCCTGCCGGGGATTCGCCCGCAGTTGCCGGGCGCGGCCTGGCTGCTGGAGCTGCTGCACGTCACCAAGTCCAGGCGCAGCGCCTACGATCACCTGATGCTGCACCTGCACGACGCGATGAAGGCCGACCTCGCCTACCAGCAGGACTGCCCGCAGCAGACCATGCCGTTCCCGCCCGGCAGCGTCTGGATCTGCTTCTCGGACCAGACTTCCCATGCCGTCATGTCGGGCCAGTTCATGATGGAACAGACCTTTTTCCTGCCGGTCGAGGCGATGGCGCGGCCGGATCGCGCGCCGCTCGGCATCCTCGAGCGGCTGCAGCAGCGCGCGCTCGTCTGAGCACGGCGCGCAGGCACGGAGCAAACCACGGTGGTGTCATGTTGAGAGCGGTGTATCGCGCGCTTTGGTGGATCGTCGCGCCCGCCGCGGTAGTGCGGCTGTTCTGGCGTTCGCGCAAGGAGCACGGCTATCGCGAGCATATCGGCGAGCGCTTCGGCCAGCTCGCGCCGGCCATGCGCGCGCGACGCGGGCCCGACGACGCGGCGCCGCTGATCTGGGTGCATGCGGTCTCGGTCGGCGAGACGCGCGCCGCGCAGCCGCTGATCGAGGCGCTGCTGGCCGCGCGGCCCGACGCGAAGCTGCTGCTCACCCACATGACGCCGAGCGGCCGCGCCACCGGCGAGCAGTTGTTCGGCGCGCGCGTGCTGCGCTGCTATCTCCCCTACGACATGCCGCACCTGGTGCGCCGCTTCCTGCGCGCCTGGCGGCCGACGCTCGGGCTGGTGATGGAGACCGAGGTCTGGCCCACGCTGATCGACGAGTGCCGTCGCGCCTCGGTACCGCTGGTGCTGACCAATGCGCGCATGTCGGCGCGTTCGTTCCGGCGCGCCTCGCGTTTCGGCCCGGCGGTGCGCGAGGTGTTCGGCGGTTTCTCGCGGGTGCTGGCGCAAAGCCCGTCCGATGCCGAGCGGCTCGGCGCGCTCGGCGCGCGCAACCTGGCCGTGCTCGGCAACCTGAAGTTCGACATGAGCACGCCGCCGGAGCTGGCCGCGCGCGGCCGGGCCTGGCGCGAGGCGATCGGCTCGCGGCCGGTGTGGGTAGCGGCCAGCACGCGCGAGGGCGAGGAGGCGCTGGTGCTGCGCGCCTTCGCGGCGCTGAACACGCCGCATGCACTGCTGATCCTGGTGCCGCGTCATCCGCAGCGTTTCGACGAGGTGGCCGCGCTGGCCGCGCGCGAGGGGCAGGCGGTGCTACGCCGCTCGGCGCTGTGGGCGGCAGGCGCGGCGGCGGCGGGGCAGGCCCACTCGGCGCTGGCGGCCGACACCACGGTGCTGCTGGGCGATTCGATGGGCGAGCTCGGCGCCTATTACGCGGCGGCCGACGTGGCCTTCATCGGCGGCAGCCTGCTGCCGCTGGGTGGGCAGAACCTGATCGAGGCCTGCGCGGTGGGCGTGCCGGTGCTGATCGGCCCGCACGTGTTCAACTTCACGCAGGCCACGGCCGATGCGGTGGCGGCCGCGCTGCCGCCGCACGATACGGCCTTCGCGCTGACGGTCCACAAGTCGCAGGGTTCGGAGTTCGACGAGGCGGCGCTGGTCCTGCCGGCCGCGTTCGGGCGCGTGCTGTCGCGCGAGCTGGTCTATACCGCGATCACGCGCGCGCGTTCGCGGGTGCAGGTGATCGGGCCGCGCACGGTGCTGGCGCAGGCAATCGCCACGCGCACCCAGCGCGACTCGGGCCTCGCCGCGCGGATCGCCGAGGCCGCCGCGCGGCACGCGAGCGCCGGCGCCGGCAAGACAGTCGATCAGGAGAACGGAACATGATCCGCTACACGCTCGATCCCGCCGAGGTCGAACTCTCGGCGATGCGCGCGCAGGGCGCCGGCGGCCAGAACGTCAACAAGGTGTCGAGCGCGATCCACCTGCGCTTCGACATCCGCGCCTCCTCCCTGCCCGAGCTGTTGAAGGAGCGCCTGCTCGCGCTGTCCGACCAGCGCATCACGCGCGACGGCGTGGTGGTGCTGAAGTCGCAGGAATATCGCACCCAGGAGCAGAACCGCGTGGCCGCGCTGGCGCGGCTCGATGCGCTGATCGCGAGTGTCGCCGTGGTGCGGCGCGCGCGGGTGGCGACGCGGCCGACGCGCGCCTCGAAGGAGCGCCGGCTCGATGCGAAGAACCGGCGCGGGACCGTCAAGGCCGGGCGGGGCAAGGTCGTGGATTGAGGCATCGAGCCGGTTGCGGCTCGAATCGCGAGGGAACGGCGCGCATGAACGCGGCTCAGGCCTCGTCGGTCGCCTCGAATGCGTCGCCGTCGTCGTGCGGGTCCGACACGAACTCCACGCAGAGCACCACCTTCACCTCGCTGCCTTGCGGCGCGCTCGCCGCGAGCGCCGCCGCCCAGGCGTTGCGCCCCTCGGTCAGCGAATGCTGCGGGCCGGCCATGATCACGCGCCCCGGCGTCTGCATCGCGCGCTGCCAGACCGGCAGGCGCGACCAGTTGCTGTCGGTATCGGGAAACAGCGGCGCGAGGCGCGCCGCCTGGGTCGGCGAGACCGCGTCGGGGCGCGCGATCGAGGGGGCGGGCTGGCGGCCCTGCGGGTCGGTCACGAACACGCGCCGGATCTCGGGCAGCTCGAACAGCGGCGCGGCCGCGGCGGCCAGCTCGCCGTTCGCGAGCCAGTCCTGCGCGGCCGCCAGCAGCCGCCGCTCGAGCTCGCCGAAACAGGGGCCGTTGCGCAGCGCCCGCGCCTCGCGGCGCGCGGCGTGCCGCGCCCATGCCTCGTCGATATGGCGCGTGCCGCCTGCGCCGGCCCGTGCCAGCGAGGCATCGGGCTGCCCGAACAGGAAACCCTGCACGAAGTCGACGTCGGCATCCATCAGCACCTGCAGCGCGTGGGTGGTTTCTATGCCCTCGGCCAGCACCAGCGCGCCGGCCTGATGCAGCATGGTCACCAGGTGGCGGATGTTGCGGCGCGCGTCGCCGGGCTGCTGCGCGCGCTCGACCAGCGAGCGGTCGAGCTTGACGATGTCGGGATGCGCCTGCCAGACGCGGTCGAAGTTCGAGAAGCCGGTGCCGAAATCGTCGATCGCGATCAGGAAATCGCGATGCTGGATCCGGTCGATGGTGCGCGCCAGCGCGGCTTCGTCGCGCACCGGCTGCTCGATCACCTCGAGCACCACGCGGGTGGGCGGCAGCGAGAAATGCGCGCAGAGCTCGTCGATCGATTCGCGCTGCGCGCTGCCCGAGTCGAGCATCTGCGGCATCACGTTGAGGAACAGCCAGCCGTGGCCAGGGTCCTGCGCGGCGAAATTGGCCGCGTGCAGGCAGCGCGTCATGCGATCGAGCAGCGGGGCGTCGCCGCGCGTGTGCGCGAGCGCGAACAGCGCTTCCGGTTCCAGCGAGGCATCGCTCGAAGCCTGCGCGCGCACCAGCGCCTCGTAGCCGACGATGCGCCGGTGCGTGATCGAGAGTACCGGCTGGAATGCCGAGGTCAGGCGCATGCCGCGATAGTTGGCGGTCCAGCCGCCGGCACCGTCGGATACGAGCAGGCTGACGAGATGGTCTAGCGTCAGTTCGGCGGACGGTCGCATTGCGCGTGAGTTCGGTGGGGGCGGGCGTCGTGCGATCCGGGGGGATCGGCGGCGGCACCGCGCGGTCGTGTGTGGCTACCCGAGGCTGCGTGAGGCTGTGTGTGGCAGCGCGCGGCCGGCCGGGTTGGCGCGGAGGCCGCCGCGTCGCGTGCCCACGTACTCTACACCGAATGGACGAGCACGGAAAATGCTCGGCGCTACGAATCATCGACGCTTCGCACACCTGTTGTTCGGCCGCGCGCGGGGCCCTCGGCGCGGAGCTGGCCGGCCGTGCGCGAAAGCCCGGGCGCAAACGATTGAAGTGTCGAAAAAGCCGGAAAGCGCGGAAAAAGAAAGGCAGCGTTGCAGTGGCGATGCGCGGCGCGGATGCGAAACGTCGCGGCCGCGCATCGCGGTTCAGGCGGCCGTGTCGCGTGCCGACCCGAAGCCCGGGATGCGCCGGATCGCGCCGGTCGCGAGCGCGGTGCCGAGCAGCACCACCGCGCAGCCGGCGAGCATGATCGGCGCGACCGTTTCGTCGAGGAACAGCGCGCCCCACAGGATGCCGAAGATCGGGATCACGAAGGTCACGGTGATGGTGCGCGACGGCCCGACATGCGCGATCAGGTAGAAGAAGATCAGGTAGGCGACGCCGGTGCACAGGATGCCGAGCGCGATCACCGCGCCCCAGGCCTGCGCCGAGGCCGGCGCGGCCGGCCAGGTGGCCAGCGCGAAGGGCAGCAGCAACAGCGTGGCGCCGCTCATGGTGCCGGTCGCGTTGATCAGCGGGTCGACGCCGGACAGCTTGCGCTTGGTGTAGTTGGCGGCGATCCCGTACAGCAGGGTCGCGCCGAGCGCGGCCGCGGCGGCCAGCGCGGTGGCGCCGGCGCTCGCGCCGCCGGTGCTGCCCTCGGGCGCGAGCACCTGGTTGCCGACCAGCAGCACGCCCGCGAAACCGACCACCAGGCCGAACACGCGCGGCATCGAAAGCCGTTCGCCGAGCCAGAGATAGGCCACCACCGCGGCCCACAGCGGCGCGGTGGCATTGATCACCGAGGTGATGCCGGCCTGCAGCGTCAACTCGGCGAAGGCGAACAGGCAGAACGGCGCGGCCGAGTTGAGCAGGCCGCAGACCAGCAGCGGCCAGGCATGGCGGCGCAGCGTGCGCGCCAGTCCGGCCGCGCCGTTGCGCGCCAGCGCGAGCACCAGCAGGAACAGCGCGCCGAAGCCGACGCGCAGCACCATCAGCGGGGCGACGCCGAAGTCGGCCACGCCGACGCGGATGAACAGGAACGAGGCGCCCCAGAAGGCGGCGAGCAGGATCAGCAGCGAGAGATGGCGGGTGGACATGGCGGGCTCGAATGGGGGCGCGGGATGCCGAGGCATGGTAGCGCCGCGCCGGCCGCCGATGTTACAGGAACGGATGAAATGGCAAAAAGGCGGAGATAGGTCTGAGGAATCGTCGAGGCCGACTGGCAGGCTGGCCGGGGAAGGCGGTAGGTGGGGCACGTGGGGGCGCGTTGCAAGGCGAAGGGCCTTGAACTCCGAAGGCCGGCTCTCGCAGCCGCACGCACGAGCGGGCGCCCGGCGCGCCACGCTGACGATGGATCGGGCCACGCACGGCGGCGCGGCCGCGATCGCTCAGGCGCGGGCGAGGCGAACCGGCCGCCTGCGCTCGCGAGGCTCAACGATGGCCGTGCCAGCCGCCCCAGCGTCCGCCGCGTCCCCAGTAGCCGCCTCCGCCGAAGCGGAAGCCCAGCGAGACCGACGGCCCCCACCAGCCGCCATAGGCCGGATAGTAGGCCGGCGCCGGGTAGGCCGGGTAATAGGCCGGATAGGCGGGCGCGACATAGGCCGGCGCGGTGTTGTAGGCCGGTGCCGGGTAGGTCGGATCGGTCGCGGCGGGCGCGACCGGCGTGGCGGCGTAATAACCGCCGGCCGGGTAATAGCCGTAAGGGTAATAGCAGCCGGCGAGGGCGACGGTGGCGAGGCCGGCGGCGACGAAAGTGCGGGTTTTCATGGCGGACCTCCGGACGGAGGCGTCCTGTGACGGTGGCGATACGGGGAGCTTAGGCGCGTCGCGCATGAAACGCTGTGTGAAACAGTAACGGCAGATTTCAACACGCGCGAGCCCGCATCGTGTCACGAGGCGAACTGTAGGGGAGCGAGGGCGGCAGGACGAGTCGACCCGCCCGCGAACGCGCGGGCGGGTCGACCAACGGGTTCAAGCCCGGGCGGGCGCTTACTTGCCGACCTGGTTACCGATGATGCCGCCGGCGGCCGCGCCGCCCAGCGTCGACAGCGCGCTGCCGCCGATGGCCGCGCCGGCCACGCCGCCGACACCGGCGCCGATCGCCGTATCGCGCTGGCGCGTCGTCATCGAGTCGCAGGCCGACAGGCTCGCGATGGTGGCGACCAGCAGCGCCCCTATCCCAACACGTCGGATCGAGTTCATGGTGTGTCCTCGGAAAGAGTGAAGAGTGAGTCGTGGCGCGCGGCCCGGGAAATCCGATTCGCACGCGACACTATCAATCTAGAGGAGCCGCGAACCGGCTGCTGTAAGGACTTGTTAAGCCTCTTTTCCGGCGTAATCAAATGTATCGCCGCGGGTACGCGGCTTGCATCGGCCGCGCCCCGGAGGCCGCGCATGCTGCGGCGCAGCGAGGCCGCGCGCGGCAACGGCCGCGCCGGTGCCGCTCACTGGCGGTGGTAGATCTCGGCGCCGGTCTTGACGAACTCGACCGCCTTGACTTCCATGCCCTTCTTCAGCGCCTCGCTTTCCGACACGCCCTGCTTGGCCGCGAAGTCGCGCACGTCCTGCGTGATCTTCATCGAGCAGAAGTGCGGGCCGCACATCGAGCAGAAGTGCGCGACCTTGGCCGAATCCTTGGGCAGGGTCTCGTCGTGGAATTCGCGCGCCTTGTCCGGATCGAGGCCGAGGTTGAACTGGTCCTCCCAGCGGAACTCGAAGCGCGCCTTGGACAGCGCGTTGTCGCGCACCTGCGCGCCCGGATGGCCCTTGGCCAGGTCGGCCGCATGCGCCGCCAGCTTGTAGGTGATGATGCCTTCCTTGACGTCGTCCTTGTTCGGCAGGCCCAGGTGCTCCTTGGGCGTCACGTAGCAGAGCATCGCGGTGCCGAACCAGCCGATCATCGCCGCGCCGATGCCCGAGGTGATGTGGTCGTAGCCCGGCGCGATGTCGGTGGTCAGCGGCCCGAGCGTGTAGAACGGCGCTTCCTTGCACCAGTCGAGCTGCAGGTCCATGTTCTCCTTGATCAGCTGCATCGGCACGTGGCCCGGGCCTTCGATCATCACCTGCACGTCGTGCTTCCAGGCGATCTGGGTGAGCTCGCCCAGCGTCTTGAGCTCGCCGAGCTGGGCCTCGTCGTTGGCGTCGTAGATCGAGCCGGGGCGCAGGCCGTCGCCGAGCGAGAAGCTCACGTCGTAGGCCTTCATGATTTCGCAGATGTCCTCGAAGTGCTCGTAGAGGAAGCTTTCCTTGTGATGCGCGAGGCACCACTTGGCCATGATCGAGCCGCCGCGCGAGACGATGCCCGTCATGCGGTTGGCGGTCAGCGGCACGTATTGCAGGCGCACGCCGGCGTGGATCGTGAAGTAGTCGACGCCTTGCTCGGCCTGCTCGATCAGCGTGTCGCGGAAGATCTCCCAGGTCAGGTCCTCGGCTTTGCCGTTGACCTTCTCCAGCGCCTGGTAGATCGGCACCGTGCCGATCGGCACCGGGCTGTTGCGGATGATCCACTCGCGCGTCTCGTGGATGTGCTTGCCGGTGGACAGGTCCATCACCGTGTCGCCGCCCCAGCGGATCGCCCAGGTCATCTTGTCGACTTCCTCGCCGATCGAGGAGGTGACGGCCGAGTTGCCGATGTTGGCGTTGATCTTCACCAGGAAGTTGCGGCCGATGATCATCGGCTCCGATTCCGGGTGGTTGATGTTGGCGGGGATGATGGCGCGGCCGCGCGCGATTTCCTCGCGCACGAACTCGGGCGTGATCTCGCCCAGCGGGTTCTCGCCGAAGGCGGCGGCGCCGAAGGCCTGGCCGCGGTGCTGGCGGCCCATCATGGCGGCCAGCTTGGCGCCGTTCGGGCCGCTTGCCTCGAGGCTGGCGAGGTATTCGGCGCGGCGCTGGTTCTCGCGGATCGCGATGTATTCCATCTCCGGCGTGACGATGCCCTGGCGCGCGTAGTGCATCTGCGTCACGTTCCTGCCGGCCTGCGCGCGGCGCGGCTGGCGGTGCAGGCCGGGGAAGCGCAGCTCGGCGGTGGCCGCGTCGGCGGCGCGCTCGCGGCCGTAGGCGCTGCTCAGGCCGTCCAGCGTCTCGGTGTCGCCGCGCGACTCGATCCAGCCCTGGCGCAGCGCCGGCAGGCCCGAGCGGATGTCGATGCTGGCTTCCGGGTCGGTATAGGGGCCCGAGGTGTCGTAGACGTAGATCGGCGGATTCTTCTCGCCGCCGAAGCCGGTCGGCGTGTCCGCCTGCGTGATCTCGCGCATCGGCACGCGGATGTCGGGCTGCGAGCCCGTCACGTAGACCTTGCGGGAATTCGGCAGCGGGGCGATCGCGGCGGCGTCGACGCGGGCATCGGCGGACAGGAACTTCGGGTTGGCATTCATGCGGTCATCTCCTGATGTGGGGCGCTAAGCAGGAGACGAGAGAGGGCGGCAGGCCGGCCGGAGGTACCACGTGTGGCGAGGCCCGTACGCTTCCCTGCGCTGGCATTATCCAGATCAGGTTCAAAGGGTATTTCTCACCCGCGATGCGCCGCATTCCGAATGGCGCAACGCAGGACCCCCGCGTTAGCAAGGGCGAACGATACACCCGGACGGCCGAGGTTTCAACCGCTCGCTTGGCCGGCGCGCCGCCGAATTCGCCGGGCAGGGCCGGCGGGCCTGGCGCGCGGGGTCTTGCCGGGATGGTTTGAAATGCGGCGGCGGCTGTCGTTTTGCGGCAGATTCGCGTCGGGTCGCGACAAGGGCGAGCGGGGGCTGTCGCGCCGAAACGTCAGCGTCGAGCTTTTCCTGATTGACCCCGATTCGCCTTCCTGGCTGTCATGCATAATGCTTTCAAAGGCGCCGTCGGTCGCGGCGCGCCCATTCTTCTGGGTCAGTTCGACTTCTCCGGTTCCGTTCTCGACGACATGCCGTCCCGCTCGTTTTTCCCCGCCGCATCGGCTTCGCGCCGGTCGCCCTCGCACGTCCGCATTGCCCGCCACGATGGTTTCGCCGCGCTGCCCGCCGCCTTGGCGACGACTGCGGCTGTCGCTGCCATGCCGGGCCCTCGATCCGTCCCGTCTTCCCGATCCGCCAACGAGCCGAGCTGAGCCATGACCTTGCTCGACCGTCTGCTCGCCGTCGCGGGCCGAGTCCGCATCCGCCTGCCGCAAAGCCGCGGCGGGCGCATCGCGCTGGCGCTGGCCTTCATCTATTTCGTCTGGGGCTCGACCTACCTGGCGCTGCATATCGCGCTCGAGTCGTTTCCGCCGCTGCTGCTCTCGGGCATGCGCAACGGCCTGGCCGGCATCGGCCTGTTCGTGTTCGCGATGCGACGCAAGCCGGTGATGCCCAGCCTGGTCGAGATCCGCAACGCCGGCATCGTCGGCACCATGCTGGTGGCGGCCTCCTCGGGGCTGATCGCGCTCGGCATGCGCACCGTCAGCAGCGGCTCGGCGGCCGTGATGGTGGCTACCGTGCCGCTGTTCGCCACCGTGATCGCCGCCATCGCCGGGCGCCAGGTCGCGCGCGGCGAGTGGGTGGCGGTCGGGCTCGGCATGGTCGGCATCGTGATCCTGAACTCGGGCGGGCCGTCCACGCCGGGCTCCACGCTGGGCAGCATCTCGGTGCTGTGCGGCGGCCTGTTCTGGGCCGGCGGCGTGCATCTGTCGAGCCGCCTCAAGCTGCCCAGCGACCTGTTCCTGTCCACCTCGCTACAGATCGGCCTGGGCGGCACCATGTCGACCATCGCCGCGATGTTCCTCGGCGAGCGCAGCGTGCAGTGGGCGGTGCTGCCGACCTTCGCGTTCCTGTACCTGATGATCTTCGGCACCATGATCGCGTATGTCGCCTACGGCTACCTGATCCGCAACACCAGCCCGGTGCTGGCCAGCAGCTGCATGTACGTGAACCCGATCGTCGCGGTGGCGCTGGGTGCGCTGCTGCTCGGCGAGCCGGTCACGGCCGCCACCGTGATCGCGACGCTGGCGATCCTCGGCAGCGTGGGCTTGTCCTTCGTCTGCGATCCGGCGCGCAAGGCGGTGAAGTAGGGCGCGCGGCCTCGGCCGGCTCGGGGCGGCCCGAGGCGGCCTGCTAGGCACGGATTCCTCAGGATCATGCTCGGGGCCGCGAGATCCGGACAGGCTCGGGCAACCCGGCCCGATTCGCGGGCAAGCGCGCCCGCCGCCGGCCCCCGGCAGCGCCTGCCGATTCGCGGCAGCCGAGCCGGCAGGGCCGGGTTCGCGGCGGCCCGCTCCGCTCAAGCCCGGCGGCGCGCGCCGAAGTGATGGATCGCGCCGGCCAGGCAGGCGAACAACAGCCCCACCACGCTCACACCCAGCCATCCCCCGGCATGCCAGGCCTCGACGCCGGCCGATGAGCCGATCGCGCCGCCGATGAAATAACAGACCATGTAGACCGTGTTGACGCGGCTGCGCGCCTCGGGCTTGAGCGCATAGATGCGCGACTGGTTCGAGATCTGCGCGGCCTGCACGCCCACGTCGAGCACGATCACGCCGATCACCAGCCCCGCCAGGGAACTGGCCGAGACCGCGAAGATCGCGAACGAGATCGCCACCAGCCAGATGCCGAGCGCGATCACCGCGTGCGGCCCGCGCTTGTCGGCCGATTTGCCGGCATAGGGCGCGGCCAGCGCGCCGGCCGCGCCGACCGCGCCGAACAGCCCGGCCGCCTGCGGCCCGTAATGGAAGGGCGCGCCGGCCAGCAGCAGGGTGAGTGCCGGCCAGAAGGCGCTGAACGCGGCGAACATGGCCGCGCCGGTGGCCGCCGCGTAGCGCAGCTCGCGCAGTTCCACCGCCAGGTGCCAGAGCGAGGCCAGCAGTTGCGGATAGCGCAGCGTCGAGGTCGGCGTGCTGCGCGGCAGGCGCAGCATGATCACCACCGCCAGCGCCAGCAGCGCCGCCACCGAGGCGCAGAACACCGCGCGCCAGCCGAGATATTCGGCGATGAAGCCGGCCGCCGTGCGCGCCAGCAGGATCCCCAGCAGCAAGCCGCTCATCACCGTGCCGACCGCCGCGCCGCGTTCGGCCGGCGGCGCGATCTCGGCCGCGAAGGGCACCGCCTGCTGGGCGATGGTGGCCAGCACGCCGATCGCCAGGCTGGCCGCGGCCAGCACCGGCAGCGCCGGCGCGGCGGCCGCCACCAGCAGCGCGACCGACAGCCCGGCGATCTGCAGCAGGATCAGCTTGCGGCGGTCGAAGCGGTCGCCCAGCGGCGCGAGCAGCAGCATGCCGGCCGCGTAGCCCAGCTGGGTGGCCGTCGGCACCACGCCGATCCAGGCCGCGCCGTCGGGGAAGGACAGGCGCAGCGCGCCGAGCAGCGGCTGGTTGTAGTAGATGTTGGCGACCGACACGCCCGCGATGGTCGCGAGCAGGAGCAGCAGGCCGCGCGAGTAATGGCGATGGGCGGCGGACGGCGAGGCGATGGCGGAAGGCGGCGTGGACATGGGCGATCGGGAAGAAGCGGGGCGCGCGAAGCCGGGCGCGCCGGAACGGCGGGGCCGAGGCAGCGCGAGGACGGCCGCGCCGGCGAGGCTGCCGATCATACCGGAGCGCCGTGAACTCTGCCGGTGCCGGGCTCGCGTCGCGTCGGCATCCTGGGCCGCCGGGCCGCTGGCCCGTGCCGCGTGCACGGCGAGGCGCGTCGTCGTCCCGCCTTCTGCCGTTTCAGTCGATCAGCGCGCCCGAGGCGTCGTAGAACGGATGCGGGCCGTCGCTGTCGTCGACATACACATGATGGGTGGCCAGGCCCTCGACGGGATCGTAGCGATGCACGGCAAAGGCCGGCGGCTCGATCGCGAAGGCCGAGGGGCCGTCGGGGCGCAGGTCGAAGGCCACCTGGTGCGCGGGCGCCGGCACCGCCAGGGCGATGGTGCCGCCGAAGCGCGCGAACATGGTGCGATGCACGTGCCCGCACAGCACGCGCTCGACGTTCGGATGGGCGCGCAGCAGCGCATCGAGCCGGCGCGCGGCTTCGGGATCGAGCCGCTGGCGATCCATGTGGGCGATGCCCGAGGCGAACGGCGGATGGTGCAGGGCGACCACGGTCGGGCGCCCGGCGGCGGCCTCCAGCTCGCGTGCGAGCCAGTCGAGGCGCGCCTCGCACAGCGTGCCGGCGCTCTGGCCGGTGATCTGCGAATCCAGCGCGATCACCCGCAGCGGGCCCAGGTCGAGCGCGTACTGCACGAACTCGCTGCCCTGCAGCTCGGCGCGCTCGGCGAACACGCGCCGCAGCGCGCCGCGCTCGTCGTGGTTGCCGATCAGCAGGTAATAGGGGATCTCGAGCGGCGCGAGCAGGCGCTTGAGGTGCTGGTACTCGTCGTCGTGGCCGAAGTCGGTCAGGTCGCCGGTCACCAGCACCGCGTCGGGACGCGGCACCAGCGCGTTCAGGCGCGCGACGGTGCGCGCCAGGCTCGCGGCGGTATCGACGCGGCGATAGGCGAGCGCGCCCGGGCGCTTGATGTGCAGGTCGCTGATCTGGGCGAGCAACATGGGGAAATCCTCGTGGGTACTTGTGCGGGGTCAGGGAAGCGCGATCAGCCCCTCGGGGGCGATCGCCAGGCCGACGGCGGTGCCGCGCGCGAGCGCGATCCGGCCGGGAACGTCGATCACCAGCGCGTCGGGCGCGGCCTGCTCGATCGTCAGGCGCGTGCGTTCGCCGAGGAAGGCGCAGCCGGCCACCGAGCCGCGCAGCGGCGCCGTGCCGGGGTCGACCAGCTGGGCGTCCTCGGGGCGGAAGAACAGTTCGGAAGCCTGACGATCGCTCGGCACCGCGCCGCCGGTGGTGACCAGCGCGCCGTCGCGCCAGACGCCCTCGATGCGGTTGAGCGTGCCGATGAACTGCGCCACCGCGCGGCTGGCCGGGCGGTAGTAGATGTCGCGCGGGGTGCCGATCTGCTCGATGCGCCCGGCGCCCATCACCACGATGCGGTCGCCCAGTTCCATCGCCTCGGCCTGGTCGTGCGTGACGTAGACAGTGGTCACGCCGAGTTCGCGCAGCAGGGCATTCATGTCGCGACGCAGGGTGTCGCGCAGCTTGGCGTCGAGCGCCGTCAGCGGCTCGTCGAGCAGCAGCACGCGCGGGCGCACCGCCAGTGCGCGGGCCAGCGCGACGCGCTGGCGCTGGCCGCCCGACAGCTCGGTGACCGGTTTGTCGGCATGCGCGCCGAGCTGCATCATCGCCAGCAGCTCGTCGACGCGCTCGCGCAGCGCGGCCGCCGCGGTGCGGCGGATCTTCAGGCCGTAGCCGACATTGCCGCGCACCGTCAGGTTCGGGAACAGCGCGTAGCTCTGGAACACCATGCCGACCTGGCGCCGCTCGATCGGCAGGGCCGTCACGTCCTCGTCGCCGAAGTGGATGGCGCCGCCCGCGTCGGGCCGGTCGAGCCCGGCGATCATGCGCAAGGTGGTGGTCTTGCCGCAGCCGGAAGGGCCCAGCAGCACCAGGGTTTCGCCGGCGCCGATCGTCAGGTCCAGCGGTTCGAGCACGCGCGTGTCGCGGAAGGTCTTGGCGCAGCGCGTCAGCGTGACGGGGATGGAATCGAGCTTCATCGTCGGGCAGGGGCGGTGAGAGGTCAGGCGGAAGGCTTGCGCGACTTGCGCGCGGCGCCGGCGTCGACGCGCGTGCCGGTCGCGTCGACGCCGAGCCATTGCATCGCCACCAGCAGCGGCAGCGTCATCAGCAGGAACAGGATCGTGTAGGCGCTGCCGATCTCGATGCGCATCGAGGCATAGGTATCGGCCAGGCCCACCGGCAGCGTCTTGGTGTCGGGCGTGTGCAGCATCCAGGTCAGGTTGAATTCGCCGATCGACAGCGTCAGCACCGCGAGCGCGCCGGCCACGATGCCGGGACGCAGGTTGGGCAGCACGATGGTGAAAAAGCGCGTGGCGAACGAGGCGCCGAGGCTGGCGGCGCCTTCCTCCAGCGTGCGCAGGTCGGCGCGCGCGGCTACCGCCGCCACCGCGCGGACCATGAAGGGCAGCGTGAACACCACGTGGCCGACCACGATGAACCACAGGCTGGTGCGAAACGACGAGAAGCCGCCATAGACGATCAGCAGGGCCAGCGCCGAGGCCAGGCCCGGCAGCGCGATCGGCAGCACCAGCGCCTCCTCGGCGAGGCGTGCCAGGCGATGGCGGCTGCGCGCCAGCGCATAGGCGGCCGGCACGCCGGTGACCAGCGTGAGCGCGAGCGTGGCGGCGGCCACCTCGAGCGACAGCCAGACCGAACCCTGGTACTGGGCCCAGACTTCGCCGAGCCAGCGCAGCGTGAGGCCGCTCGACGGGCCGCGGAAATAGTTGACGGTCAGCCCGGCCAGCACCGACATGCCGATCGGGATGATCAGGAAGGCGCACAGGCCGAGCGTGACGGCCCATTGCGCGGCGGCCGCGAGGCTGCGCCCGCTCGGCAGGGCACGCAGCGGGCCGCGTCGTGGGCGGTGATGTGGGCCGTGATGCGGGCCTCGAAGCGCGCCGCTTGCGCGGCTTCGATCGGGCGGCGCGGCCTGCTCGGCATCGAGGCCGGCCGGGGGCGGGAGCGTGGTCATGGTCGGGGTGGGGTCCTCGATGAAGTCAGGCGGCCGCCGCGGCCTGCCCGGTCAGGCTGCGCGCGAGCGCGAGCACCGCCCAGGTGACGATGCCGAGCACGATCGACAGGCCGGCGGCGGTGGCGATGTTCGCGTTCAGCGTGAACTCGGTGTAGATCGTCATCGGCAGCACGTCGAGCTCGGTGGCCAGCGTGAAGGCGGTGCCGAAGGCGCCCATCGAGGTGGCGAAGCAGATCGCGCCCGAGGCGATCAGGCCCGGCGCCAGCGCGGGCAGCACGATGTCGGCGAACACGCGCCAGGCCGAGGCGCCGAGCGAGCGCGCGGCTTCCTCCAGCGAGGGGTCCAGCTTCGAGGCCGAAGCGATCACGGTGACGATCACGCGCGGAATCGAGAAATACAGGTAGCCGACGAACAGGCCCGCCACCGAATAGGCGAACACCCATTTGTCGCCGGTCAGCTTCGCCGACAGCATGCCGACCAGCCCCTGCCGACCCGCCAGCATGATCACCATGAAGCCGACCACCACGCCGGGGAACGCGAGCGGGAAGGTCAGCAGGGCCACCAGCGCGCGCTTGCCCGCGAACTCGCGGCGCGCCAGCAGCAGCCCGGCCAGGGTGGAGAGCGCCAGCGTGGCGAGCGTGACGGCCGCCGACAGCGCGACTGTCGAGGCCAGGCTCTTCATGTAGCGGGCATTGGCGAGCAGCGCGAGGTAGGTCGACACGAAGCCGCCCTCGGCCGAGACGCGCACCAGCACCACCATCGGCAGCAGCCAGAACGCGGTGAACACCGCCAGCGCCGGCGCGAGCAGCGCGAGGCGCCAGCGCAGCGGGAAGCTCAGGTCGCGCATCTCGCCGCCGCTCCTCATTGCATGGTCTGCAGGTACTGCTGGCCGAAGGCCTGCTGGCCCGCCGCCATCTTGCCGAAGTCGACCGGCCTGGCGCGCGCGTAGTCGCTGGCCGGCAGGAACCTGGCGGCCAGCTCGGGGCTGATCGCCTGCGCTCGCACCGGGCGCAGGTAGGCATTGGCCCACAGCTTCTGGCCTTCGTCGGACAGCACGAAGTCGAGCACCTTCCGGCCGTTGGCCGCGTGCGGCGCGTTCTTCACCAGGCTCATCACATAGGGCACCGAGATGGTGCCCTCGGCCGGGATCACGAAGGCGACGTTGGCGTGGTCCTTGTACTCGGCGCGATAGGCGTCGAAGTCGTAGTCGATCAGGATCGGGATCTCGCCCGACAGTACGCGCGCATAGGCAGTCTGCTTCGGCACGATCGGCTGGTTCGCCTTGAGCTTGCGGAACCAGTCGAGCGCGGGCTTGAAGTTGTCGAGCGAGCCGCCCAGCGCCTGGTTGACGGCGACCGCGCCGGCGTAACCCACGAAGGCGCTGGCCGGGTCGAGGTAGCCGATCATGCCCTTGTACTCGGGCTTGAGCAGGTCCGCCCAGGAGCGCGGCACCGGCTTGCCGTCGAGCGCGTCCTTGTTGACGAAGAAGCCCAGCGTGCCCGAATGGATCGCGAACCAGTTGCCTTGCGGGTCCTTCATGTTGGAGGGGATCTCGTTCCAGTGCGCGGGCTTGTACGGCTCGACCAAGCCCTTGTCCGTGGCCTGGAAGGCCGAGGACACGCCGAGATACACCACGTCGGCCACCGGGCTCTTCTGCTCGGCGATCAACTGCGCGATCGCCTGGCCCGAGTTCTTGTTGTCGAACGGCACGCGGATGCCGGTCTTCTGCTTGATCGCGGCGATCTGCGAGGCCCAGTCGGCCCATTCGGGCGGGCAGTTGTAGCAGATCGCGGTCTCGTCGGCGTGCGCGGCGAGCGGCGCGAACGCGGCCAGCGCGAGCACGCAGGCCGCCGGCAGGGCCGCGGCGTGGCGCAGCGCGCCGGCAAGCGCGTGCGGGAAGGGGAAGCGGAAAGTCACGTGAGGTCTCCTGGCGAGGACGGATGGAGCATGGACAGGGGCGAACGAGCAAGGGGCGGACGGTACCTGCCGTCCACTCGAGGGATGCGGGGTGCGCGGCGACGCGTGCGCCGGGTCAATCGATACGGATGACGAAACGAATCGGCCGGCCGGCGGGAATAGGTTGAACATCGCGCCGTCCTCAGTCGTGGGTGTCGAGGCCATGCGCGCCGTCCGGGCCGTGACCGTTGCCGCAGCCGGCATCGAGCGCATCGCCGATCGCGGTCACCGAGCCGCCGTCGCGCACCGTGTGTTGCAGGACCAGCGCGGGCGCGGCATGGGTCTCGCCGGCGCGGCGTTCGGCCAGGCGGCGCCAGGCGGAGCGACCGATCTCGCGATTCGGCGTGGCGACGCTGGCCAGCGGCGGCGCCAGCAGTTCGCCGATCGCCAGGCCGTCGAAACCGAGCACCGAGATGTCGTCGGGCACGCGGAACTTCGCGCGACGCAGCCCGCGCATCACCACCATCGCCAGCAGGTCGTTGCTGCAGAAGATCGCGGTGGGGCGCGTGGCCTTCGAGGTGAGGTGCGCGAGCACCGCGTTGGGCAGCTCGGGCGCGTTGAAGTCGACCTCCAGCGCCGGCAGCGGCTCGAGACCGTGATCGGCGAGCGCCTGCGCGTAGCCGAGATGGCGCTGCCGGGCGCGATCCGAGGCGGCCAGCGAGCCGGCCAGCATCAGCACGCGACGATGGCCGCGCGCGATCAGGTGGCTCACGCCGTCGTAGGCGGCCTGGCGATTGTCGACCGCCACCGAGGGGCGATGCGGCGTGTCGTTGTGCATCAGCACGTAGAGCAGGCCGTCGCGATCGAGCGCGTCGAGCAGGGGATGCGCGTGCGCGTCGGCGACCGTCAGGATCAGGCCTTCGACGCGCTGCGCGCGCAGCGTCTCGATCGCATGCTGCTCGCGTGCCGTGTCATACTCCGTGGTCATCACGATCAGCTTGAAGCCGGCTTGCGATGCCAGCTCGTCGAGGCCTTGCAGGCATTCGGTGAACACCGGGTTGGCGAAGGTGGGCAGGATCACGCCGATCAACTGGGTGCGATCGCTGCGCAATTGTCGGCCCAGCGGATTGGGCCGGAACTGCAGTGTCTCGATCGCGGCGCGAATCGTCGCGAGCGTATCCGGGCTCACCGTGTGCGGGGCGTTGATCGCACGCGAGACCGTGGCGATCGAAAAGCCGGACAAGGCTGCAACATCCTTGATGGTCGACGTCATGGGCGCTCGCGATGTAAACGTTTACGTCGACGATTATCGGCAGTGCGTGTGACGCTTCGATGACGCGCGCCGGATGAGGTGGGACAAGGCGCCGGCGGGGATGGTCAGGGTGGTTTTCCCGACGATGGCGAAACCCTCGCCGCCAATCCGCAGACGAGCCTGTTTACCGGACTGAAGTCGTGCCGGACCAGTGGTAGAATGCGGTCCGCCCTTAGCCGGGGTGATGAAATTGGTAAACATAGCGGACTTAAATGATTTGAGTGCCCGGTCGGAAACGTCCGGTGCAGAACCCTTCAAATTCGGTGAAACCCCTGGCGCGCAGCGCGACGAGGCAACGCCGAGCCAAGCCCGGACATCGCGCGAGCGATGCGCGGGAAGGTGTAGAGACTAGACGGGGGGCGCCTAAGGCCTTGCATGCGGCGAACGCGTGCAGGCGACGGCGAAGGCATAGTCCAGCGCACGAACGGCCAGGCACGCGCCCGGCCGGCTTCGAAAGAAGCAGTGTGACGAAAATCCGCCGCCTTCATTGGCTTGCCGGTTCGAGTCCGGTCCCCGGCACCAAATACATGTCCCAGGTAGTCCTCGTTGTTCCGAAAACCCGTGATAGCTTAAGGCTTCGCGGGTTTTTGCATTCTTGAGCCATCCAGCGTAGTCCGCGTGAGTTCGAGGGCATGTGTGGGCACCTTCGGGGGATGTTGTAATCATTCGATGCCGTTGATCGAAAAATGCCCCCTTGGATTACAGGATGCACGTGCCGTCAGATGACGTTGCCATCTGCAACGCCTCTCTCCGCAAAAGTATTTCGTGGATTTCAGTCACTCGCACAACGCGCCCGTAAAAGAGTGGATAGGCAAGCAATTGGCGGCCGGCTTGCTCAAGGCTCGTAAAACGAACTGGAATGACGTCACGCTGCCCGGTGAGGCCGAGGCCCGCGCGCTGATGCTGGAGGAGCGCGAGCGATCGGCCAGGATCAGGCATGAGGGCTACGCCCGTCGCGCGGCCGCCGTCACGGGCAAACAATCAATGAATGGACGAGCGCAATGATGCTGAACACGTTAGCGATGACCGAGGCACAAGAGCAGGACGCGCGCGCCAAGGCGTTCTATCTGGTCAAGAAGTGGACGAGCCTCACCTACCTGGAGCACGCCGTCCAGTTGTATCGGGACTTTCTCGACGCCTACGCCAAACGGATGGACTCGCCGAGCCCCAATCAGGATGAACTCGAGAAAGCTTACACATATGATTTTCTCGGCGCACTGGTGCAGATGGATCAAGGTATTGATACCTTGCGCCGAGGCTTGGACAAGCGATCGGCCTACGGCGCGTTGATTGCCGGGAGCGCGGAAGTCAGCGATGTCTTGTTTGGGCGAACTGCGGATGAAGTTGGCAGAAAATACGATCCGTTTTTTCTAGCCTTGGGTTTGAAGAACAACACCTACAGCGACCCAGAATTTGCGACAGGGTTGGTACACGGTGTCTGGATCCAGCAATTGATGTGCTACGCACTGGATTGCTCGATCGCATTTGGTTTTGAAGGGCTGATGGCCTATGAAACAGACACGGATACCGGAACTCGCGTGTTCGAGTATTGGACCTATGAATCCCTGTTTCAGGATGTACCGCTTCCAGCTTGGAAGTATTGGCCGCCGGGGCGTAAGTATCCAGCCGATCTTCCCGCATGCCCCGCCAAGAACGAATCCCGGGTCGGCGAAGTCGCGAGCGGCGAGGAAATCCCCATCGAGGGAATCTGGGAGCCATGGTTTCCGGCTGGCAAGGTTGGCTGCCCGAATTACTTCCTCAAGGGCAGTGTCGCCCACACGTATTTATTGGAAGGCACGAACGACGAGTACGAGGTACGCTGGCGCTTGCTATGGGAAGATACCCGCTATCGGGACGGTAGCATCCCTGAGGAAGAGTCGACCTACTTCCCCCAATCCGTCGCGCAGACGAGTTTGCGCGCCTTGCCCGGGGAAGCGTGTCCGCGTACTGGTCGTTGGCAAAGTCCGGCTGTGAAGGATTCGGTTCATGTCGAAGCGGGAGAGCCGATGCCAGGCCCTCAGCACACCTCACGCGGCATGGTCATTTGGCACTATGTGGATCCGCAACCGGAGGCCTGAATCTCTCCGGAAAGTCGGAGTATGGCGCGCCTTGCGTCAGAAATGATGAGCCGTCGGCATCTCGTGCGGCGTGGTTACGTTGGTTGCCCACTTCAGGTTGCTTGGCAATGCAGGGCGGATAGCCGAGATGATGGTGGACGGCTCGTGAATGGCTATGAAATTCTGGCCGGTCCAATGCGTCAGGCCGAGATGTATTTCAACGGCTTGCTAGGATGAACATGAGCATAACAGCACGATTCACTTTGATGATTTCTGCGTTGCTGGCTTCCCAACCGGCATGGTGCGAGCACGATCAGCAGGAGATGGATTTTTCCAATCACGCGCGACTCGTTTACTCCACGCCCGTCTCGTCGGAACTCAGTCGCACATTCGGGCAAGGTTGGACCCATCTCACGATCACACTCCCGGATGGTCGTTCGTTACCTATCATCCCGGACGAACCACTGACCGCGACGGGCGGCGTCATCTTTTCGACGGTCGCGACCCACGCACGATCGAGCGACGGACGCTATGTCGTGCTCGATCTCACCCGGAATGGCATAACGGAATCCGAAGATGGCAAATCTGTCGTTGCCAGTCGCGAGTTCTGCCCGATCCTCGACACCCAAACCGGGTGTGTCGCGCGCGACTACTCGGGTGCCGTTTGCGGGGGCGCGTGGGATGACAGGGCCCCGGTTTGGCGTAGCCAACTTGACTCGGGTGAAACGGACTTGCAGTCGATGAAGGCGCTGGAAAAGCCGACCGCCCAAGCCGTGTGGACACAATTCAGCCAGACCAAGGCGGCGAATATCAAGCCGTTCGTACGCGTTGCGCTCGGCATTGACAACCTTCGTGCATGTGATCCGCCGAGCGCAGAAAACGCCGGCTACTACGCACAAATCCAGACAGCGCTCGGGAACCCCGCCCATGTCGGGAATCATCCGACGCAGGCATCCGCTGGCAGCCCGCCATCGAATCCTGGCGCACCGTCAACATGGACTGTGCAGGTAGACCGCGCGTGGCTGTATGAGCGACCTTCGGTGGGGAGCAACCGCCATGGGTATCTGATTCGTGGCGATCACGTTGCCGTTATTGGTGAACAGGCGCCAGATTGGGCACGCATTCGCTACATCCGTCCGGGGAAAGCGCCCATTGAAGCCTGGATGGAGCAGCGGGATCTTATCCACTAAGAGGCCAGTTCGAAAACCCTGCTCAGCTCGCGCGAAGATGTTCCAACGGACGAGCGAGCAGCCAAGTCTCAGGAATGCATTCGTGAATGCAGGCACGTCGCTCGAAGCGCGTACGTTGGCATCGAAGATTGTGGAGCCAGGAATGTGTGCGGTCCGGCGCTTCGCGATCATTGGCTCGATACCGCGATTACGCAGGGCTCGCCGATGCCGCTCGGAGTTGTAGCCGCGATCGGCGTAGACGACGCCGTGTTTCTGAAGCGCCCGCAATGCGGCGCTGTTCAGCGGGACATTGTTACCTTAATCAACATCATGGAGAACTACTCATAAGCTTGATCTCAACCATCGAGTCATTGGATGGATACGTTCGATATTTCGTATGATAAATAAGGTGATATTGAATGAAATCGGCAATTCTGTTTTTATTGTTTTCGGTTTTTGAAATGTCGACTGCCCATGCGGCGGGGTTGTGTAAGGCGGAGGAAGTGACTGTCTTTAATTGTGATTTGAAAGAAAATCACAAAATTGTCTCGATTTGCACTTCGTCGGATATGTCTGGAAAGTTGGGGTATTTGCAATATAGGTACGGCAAAAAAGATGCGCTCGAGTTGGTATTCCCAAAAGATTTGGATAATTCCGAAGCTCAATTTGGTTACGATGAGTATTCTCGGTCAGACTTGAGTACCTTTGTTGTCGGATTTGAGAATGAAGGTTATCGATATGAAATATCGGAGGCCACTGAGGGTGGTGATGAGGGGGTGACGCATAGGAATTTGCTGGTCAGTTCTCTCTCTGGGAAGCGTGGGGTCAAGCTAACCTGTCTCGATAATAAAAATACAGTATCTAATATTTCAACTCTGGATCAGGTTCTGAAGTGCGATAAGGCGCACGAGATTGTGGATGGTTCGTGTGAGTGAGCGCTTAGCCATCAAGTAATGCGGGGATTTTGATTTCACTTGTGCTAGCGAGGTGGGTTGCATTCGAATTGGAAGTGTGGGCATTGGGATGCCGATTTGCTTGTCGCCTGAGTATAGGGTGTGAATAAACACGGCGACGGCGTTTGCTCGAGTGTTTGGCGCGTCGGAGGCTTCCCAAGCCCAATCAGAAGTGTTTGCAGCGAAACTAATCGGAAACGCTGGCCGGGCCGATCGCATGCGCAACCACTTCGGACGTTGGGAGTGGTCATGTCACGACGGTAGGATAAGTTGTCGTCACCGAGCCGAAGTTGCGTCAAGAGATGGGGGGGCATATTAGGGGGCATGTACTTATTTTGAGATGTCCTCCTCGTGCTCGACGGTGAGTAGGTGGATTTGTTCTGTCCCGGTACCCGCACCAGACAAGCAGTGCACCGAGATTCGGTGAGAGGTTGAACCCGCGATCGCGCAAGGCATCGCGGGTTTTTGGGGGTGTGAGCCGCGTCAAGTTGACTGAGATACCGCGAAAGGTAAGTCGATCAAGTCGCGTGCCGTCCATATGTCGTCAGCATGAGTCCGCGCCGTTCAGGCTAATAATTAGATAAAAGAACTGCCGATATTTTCACGTCTATTCCGAGATCTCGACCTGGTTGTCGCGCGGCGTTGTCGACCGGTGGTGGGTGTCGTTATTTTTGAGACGGCGTTGCATTACGCATCCGGGTTGACTGATCGAGGTGAAAACCCAACGTGCCTGCCTGATTTGACATTCTTTAATTCGAGATAGTCGAACGGAGGGATGTTTCGGGTAAGAATGTGATTGTCAATTGATCAGCATCGCGCCGGGGCGCGACTTGCGAGTAGACCAAATCACGTGAACAAAAGTAGCCACCGATCGGTGTTCAATCGCGTCCACTGCATGTTTGTCGACGTGGAGGAAACCGCGCATGCGCCTTCGGTTATCCAGACACCCAGCAGCCTGCCGCAGATCAATATCAACAAGCTGGGCGGCGGCGGGGTTTCCTTAACACCTATTCCCAGTTCGACGTCCAGAAACCCGGCGTGATCGTGAACAACTCACCAATACGATGCGGCCCGGATCATCATCAATCAGGTCGGCAGTCGCAACCCGTCAAAGCTACGAGGTTTTGCCGAGATTGCCGGCCAGCGAGCCGAGATGTTCATTTTGAACACCGGCGGGCAGATCAGCTCGAACGGCGTCCAACCGTGAATGCCACGATGCTGCAAGGCGGTGGTGCATAGCCGCGCGAGGTTTATCAAGAATCACACGGGACGATGAAATCCAAATCGATCCGAAGATGTGATGTTGTTCGTTAGTTATATTTAACAATTACGAGGATGAAGATGAAAAAGCGTTTCGTTTTGACAAGCGTCATGAGCGTGGCAGTCCTGCTGTCGGCATGCGGCGGCGGCGACGATGACGGCGGCACCCCGGCGGCCGGCGGAAACACCACGGGTTCGACCTCGCAGGGTTCGAAGGAGACGACGAAGGAGGCGGCGTTCTCCTGTCCGTCCAGCTACAAGAAACTGACGCTCTCGAACAGCAGCATCTCGAACGCGAACATGAACCTGGTGACCGACGACGGCATCGCGACACTGACGATCAAGACGCCGGCAAATGGCATCTCCGGCGACTTCGCCGTTTGCCTGGGCAAACCCGATCCGGTTCCCGCCGGCGTGGCGGCCGATTATGTCTACGAGGTAAAATCCGCCGGCGATCTGCATTCGATGGCCTCGTCGACGCTGACGCTGAACTTCAAGACGGACGTCAAGCCGACGCAGAATCCGCCCGTGATCGAGTATGCGAGCCTGTCGGGCGGCACCGTGAGCTATCAGCCGCTGCAGCAAGGCGCATCGATTTCGACCCCGCCGAACTACAGCGTGGCCGCCAACGCACAGGCTTCCGGCCTGTACGTGGTGCGCCTGACGAAGTAAGTCGGCAAATTGCCGTTTGAGCTCGTTCTCATCGGCACTTGGGGCGCGGCGTCGAAAGCCGCCGCGCCCCGCAAGCTCAAGCGCCGAAGCCAGCACGGGCCTGGGAGTTCGCCCGATTCAACCCCGCCGCACAAGCAAAGAGATATGCAAACCGTTGCCGTTCTGGACTTCGAAACCACCGGACTTTCCCCCGCCCAGGGCGACCGCGCCACCGAAATCGCCATCGTGCTGTTGCGCGATGGCGAAATCGTCGACCGCTATCAGAGCCTGATGAACGCCGGCCGACGCATCCCGTCGGACGTGGTCGCGTTGACCGGCATCACGAACGACATGATCGCGTCGGCGCCGCCGGTGGCGACCGTGATGCGGGAGGCGGCGGCGTTTGTCGGAAACCATCCGGTGGTGGCCCACAACGCCGGTTTCGACCGGCGTTTCTGGCAATCGGAGCTGGGGCTGCTCGGCGTGCCGTCGGCACACGAATTCGCCTGCACGCTGCTGGTCGCGCGACGCATCTATCCGCAGGCGCCAAGCCATCGACTGTCGAGCCTGGTCGAGATGCTGAGCCTGCCGAAGACGGGCCGTGCCCACCGGGCGATGGTCGACGCCGAGATGGCGAGCCATCTGTGGTGCCGCCTGCAAAGCGACATGGCGCGAACCTACGGCCTGAGCCGCATCGATCACGCACTCATGTCGCGACTGCAGAAGACCAGCAAGGCCAAGGTCGCGATGTTCCTGGGTTCGATGGTCGGCGCCTAGTAGGGAGCCGCGAGGCCGCCCCCGTCACGACATCGCACAGACAAAGCTGCTCGCCCGATTCACATTCCCCTTGCCCACATAGCGCGGAAACGCCGGATATCGGCACAGCGGGCGCGTGCGCCCATTGGTGGCCGGCACGATATCGGTGGCCAGCAGCGTTTCCGGCGACACATCGTGCGACACCCATCGATCGAGCGCGCCGAGCAGATCGACCGACGGAATGAACACGCCATTGCCGTGCTGGAAACCCGGCGCCATGTAGAGGCGCATGAAGCCATCCACACGCTCCTGCCCGTAACGCGCAACCAGCCTGTCGTAGTACGCGATCGTCTGGTTCGGGCTGATCACTTCATCGGCCAGCCCCTGCATGGTGATCAGCTTGCCGCCGCGCGCGATGAAGCGCGTCAGGTCCGGATTCATCGCGCCGATCGTCTTCGACAGCGAGACCAGCCGCTGCTGGTAGCGGCCCGGGTGCTTCACGTCGAAATCGAGCCCGTTGAAGCCGGTGTCGCGCGTGACGAAGTAGCGGATATAGGCATCGCCCTGCGCGAACAGGTAGCCGTTTTCATGGAACTGCGGCTGCGCGAGCGGCAAGGGCGAATTGGCGAGCCCGAGCCCGCTCGTGAAGCGCGTGCCCTGGAACACGTTGTAGCCGCGATAACCGTCGACGTTCCAGGCGAGCGGGTAGGGCAGATGCAGCCCGTCGCGCAGCAATTCGAGCGTGGCGAGCTGCGTCGGCGTCAGGCAGGCGCCGGCGGGGTTGCCGCCGCGCGCCATGGTGCCGGGGCTGGCGACGATCGCCGGCATCTGCGCCGGCACGTCCTCCGCCAATGCACGCTGATCCGGACAACGCAAGGAGTCGATGATCTCCGGCTCCTTCGCGCGGCAGGCCTCGACATCGCTGACGATCCCGTCGGCGACGCCGTCCAGCGCATCGCAAACCTGCAAGGTCCGCTCGTACACGCGTTCGAGCAAATGCCTCGACACGAAGCCGCCCGGCCTGCGGTACTCGGCCCGTCCCACCGCCACGCCGATCAGGCGCACGCCGGTGAAGTTCAGCGCGGGCGCGTTGGCGATCACGCCGTCGTAGTCGTCGGGGTAGCGCTGGATCACCGTGTAGGCTTCGCGGCCGCCCGTCGAGCCGCCCGCGAAATACATCTTGTCGGGCGCGCGTTCGTAGCCGCGCGTGATCAGCGCGAGCGCCACGTCGTGGACCTTCTTCAGATGCGCGTAGCCGTAGTTCATGACGGCCTCGTCGAGCATGCCGAAGCTGCCTTCCCCCGGGTTGCCGATATGGCCGGAATCGTCGCCGAAGGTGGCGTAACCCTGGGCGAGCGGCGCGATATCGGGCGAGAACGGCGTCGGGCCGGTGCCGGTCACGACCACGCCGTTGTAGCCGCCGCCGCCGAATTGCAGCGCGCGGCGGTTCCAGCGATCCGGCAGGTTCATCTCGAAGCGGATGTCGGGCGTGCCGGCCGTCTTCGCGCGGATCACGCCGGTCAGCCGGCAATAATCGCCATCCTGGTTGCCGATCGTGGTCGCGCCGATGGTCGAGGCGGTCTGCACCATCGCGCCGTCGGTCGGCAGGCCGATTTCAGCCGGGGGAATCTGCACGCCGGCCAGGTCCAGGCAGTGGCGCGGCTGCCGGGGCGCGTGTTGCGCGGCCGCCGGGAAGCTGGCGGCGAGCATGGCCGAGGCGAGGGAGAAGACGATGAGGATCCTATGTGCCGAATGCTGTTTCATTGCCGCTGAAGGGGCTGGACCGTGAAGCGAGCCCGGCCGGGCGGCACGAGGCGCGGCGCCGGGCGGGCGTGGGCGAATTGTCGGGATGACAGGATCGCGATGAATTGTTCCCGGAGTATTTCATGACAAAACGCGAGGCGCGATCGGTGTTGCCCATAGTTCGCCAGACGCTGGCGGGAGCCTGGACAACTCGCTCGGTGACCTCGCGGGAAGCCCGCATCGCGCTCAGATGGCCACCCGCAGCGACCCGACCCGACGCCCGCCATCCCCGGCCGCCTCGCCGGGCGCGCCGAGCTGCAAGGCATGAAACAGGAAGCGCTGCAGCGTGGCCGCCGCCGAACCCGAATCGCCGGCGTCCGCATGACTGAACAAGCCGAAATCCGCCATCGGCGGCGCCGGCAACCCGGCCGCGCGCGGATCGAGCACACGCATCGAGTCGCGGCGCACGTTCCAGTCCAGCAGCACCGCCACGCCCAGCCCTGCCTCCACGGCCGACTGGATCGCCGACAGGCTGGTGCTGGTGCAGATCACGCGCCACGCAATGCCCGCATCGCGCAGCGTCGCGAACAGCTTCTCCTGCCACGGGCAGGTGCCGCCGAAGGCCACGATCGGCAGCGGTTCGCCGCGCGTGAACGCCTCGCGCGTGCGCGCGGCGGCCCAGTGCAGCGGATGCTGCCAGGTGACGAGCGGCTCGGCGCGGATCAGGCTGGGATCGCCGATCGCGAAATCGAGCGAGGTATTGGCCAGGCGCTGCGACAGCACCGGGCTCGCGTCGACCACGATCTCCAGCGCGACGTTGGGGAACGCGGCCGCGAACTGCGAGAGCGCGTGCGGCAGGTGGCCCACCGCGATGTCCTCCAGGATGCCGAGCCGCACCGTGCCCGAGATCTCGCCCGCGTTGAGCGCCGCGCGCGCGGCCAGGCCGATGCCGAGCAGCTCGTGCGCATAGGGCAGCAGCACGCTGCCGGCCGCGGTCGGCTTCACGCCGCGCGGCGAGCGTTCCAGCAGGCGCTGGCCGACCTCGTCCTCGAGCCGCCGCAAGGCCATGCTGACGGCGGCCTGGGTGCGCCGCAGCGCGGTGGCCGCGCCGCTCACGCTGCCGGTTTCGACCACCGTCACGAAGGTGCGCAGCAGGGTGCTGTCGAGATCTCGGATCATCAATTTTCCTGATGCGGCCATAAGAATAAGCAGCTTATACCACGCGCCCGAGCCCGGTTAGACTCGCTCGGTCACCTACCTGGAAGCCACCATGAGCGATGAATTGAGCGCCGCCCGGGCGGACGGCGGCCCGCCTGCCGAATCGCGCGCTCCTGCGTCGTTCACGGCTGCTATCGCACCGTTGTTGGCGGTCGCCTCGATGTGCAGCGTGCAGTTGGGCGCCGCGCTGTCGCGGCCGGCGACGATCGAATACGGCACCGTCAGCACCACCTGGCTGCGGCTCTGCTTCGCCGCGCTGGTGCTCGCGGTGGTGGTGCGCCCGCCGCTGCACAGCTATTCGCGCCAGCGCTGGATCGCCGCGATCGCGCTGGGCAGCGCGATGGCCGGCATGACGCTGTGCTTCTTCGAGGCGGCGCGCCGCGTGCCGCTCGGGCTCGCGGTCGCGATCAACTTCCTCGGGCCGCTGGCGATCGCCACCTTCCGCGTGCGCAAGCCGGCCCTGCTGCTATGGCCGGTGCTGGCGCTGGCCGGCGTGCTGCTGCTGGCGCGCCAGGACGGCATGTGGGTGGCCACGCCCGCTGCGCTGGTATTCCCGGTCGGCTCGGCGCTCGGCTGGGCCGCCTACATCCTGCTGATGAAGCGCGTGGGCACGCTGTTCGACGGCCTGCAGGGGCTCGCCACCTCGCTGATCGTGGCCGCGCTGGTGACCACGCCGTTCGGCATCGCGCAAAGCGGCGGCCACCTGCCCGCCGGGCAGTTGCTCGACGCCGCCTACCTGGCGATGCTGGTGCCGCTGTTTCCCTACGTGCTGGAGCTGATCGCGCTGCGCAGCATGAGCGCCTCGTCGTTCGGCATCCTGATGAGCGCCGAGCCGGCGATCGCCGCGGCGATCGGTTTCGTGGTGCTCTCGCAGCCCCTGAGCGCGTTGCAGATCGCCGGCACCTTCTGCGTGGTGGCCGCGAGCATCGGCGCGGTCGTACAGAAGTAACCGGCCCCGCCGGTCATCATAAAAGCCGACGCAGGATGGCGCGCCGAGCGGCGCCGCCCTCCGCAGCCGCGCTGTCTTTCCTCCCTTGTCATCGAGTAGCCGAAAGCCGGATCGCGGGCAGCCGCCCGCGCCGGACAACCGTCCCCTATGACCTGGAACCTGGAGAGAAAAGATGGCAAACCACGATCGCGCCCGCTTCGAGCAAGTCGCCGAGCAGTCCATCAACCGGCTGTTCGCGGCATCGCCGGCAACGGCCGCGTTCCATCGCGGCGAGGGCATCGACCGCGAGTTCTATCGGCGGCACCTGGTCGAAACCGTGCTGCGCATTCGCCTCAACAACGAAGTCGATGCCTTCGCGCTCTACAAGATCGGCTTCAAGGACAATCACCTCGCGCAGATCCTCGCGCAATACCTGGCCGAGGAATACGGCCATGAAGGCCTGTTCCTGCGCGACATCGAGAAGTTCGGCCTGACCGACAAGCAGGTCGACGCGATCCAGCCCTTCCACAGCACCGACAAGCTGATCGGCTACCTGTACCTGAGCATCGGCCGCGACGGCCCGCTGCCGACCATGGTGTGGAACTGGTTCGTCGAATGGTATTCGGATCGCTACAACAAGATCATCACCGAGGCGGCGGCGCAGGCCTTCGGCCAGGAGCTGGTGAAGGGCTCGCTCGGCCATATCCAGTACGACGAATCGCACGATCACGACGACCTGATGTGGGGCGCCGTGCAGCGCGCGATCGACGGCTGGGGCGGCATCGACAAGGCCGAAGCCTATCTGCGCCACTTCGTCGGCCTGATCGGCGAGTACTTCGACGAACTGCGCGAGGCGACCCAGGCGCAGCCGGAAGCGGTTGCCGCTTGAGGGGCGCGCCATGACCGCCATCATCGTGCTGGAACCGGCGTCGTCGGGCGCGGCGCTGGTCGCCGCTGCGGCGCGGCTCGGGCTTGCCGCCCACGTGTTTTCCGCCGATCGCGACGAGCGCATCGTGCCGCCCGAGCTGCGCGCGGCCGCCGCCTCGTTTACCGCCGTGGATACGAGTTCGCCGGCGGCGGTCGCGGCCGCCGCGCGCGCGCTCGGCGCCGAGGCGATCGTCCCGGGCTTCGAATACGTGGTCGGCGTGGCCGCGCAGGCGGCCGAGCGGCTCGGCCTGCCGCATCTGCCGCCGGACGCGGCGGC
>NZ_VWWK01000211.1:0-10667 GCF_011753035.1 Burkholderia sp. Ax-1720
CCTCGACCGGCCCCATCTTCTCCCCGACCTGCAGCTCACGCGCGAATTCCACGATCAGGATCGCGTTCTTCGCCGACAGGCCCACCGTGGTCAGCAGGCCGACCTGGAAGAACACGTCGTTCTCGAGACCGCGCAGCGTCGCCGCCAGCAGTGCGCCGATCACGCCGAGCGGCACCACCATGATCACCGAGAACGGGATCGACCAGCTTTCGTACAGCGCCGCCAGACACAGGAACACCACCAGGATCGAGATCGCGTAGAGGATCGGCGCCTGCGAACCCGACTGGATTTCCTGGTACGACAGGCCCGTCCAGGAGTAGCCGATACCGACCGGCAGCTTCTGCGCGAGCGCCTGCATGGCCGTCATCGCCTGGCCGGTACTCTTGCCCGGTGCCGCCTGGCCCTGGATTTCCACCGCCGAGATACCGTTGTAGCGCTCCAGCTTCGGCGAACCGTAGGTCCAGTGGCCGGTGGCAAACGCGCTGAACGGCACCATCCCGCCCGCGCCGTTGCGCACGTACCAGATGTTCAGGTCTTCCGGCGTGGCGCGGAACGGCGCATCGGCCATCACGTACACCTTCTTGATACGACCGTCCGTATCGAGGAAGTTGTTGACGTACTGCGAGGCCCAGGCGATCGAGAAGGTCTGGTCGATCGCGGATGCCGTCACGCCGAGCGCGTTGGCCTTCTCGCGGTCGATATCGACCTTGTACTGCGGCGTGTCGTTCAGGCCGTTCGGACGCACGCCCTGCAGCGTGGGATCCTTGGCGGCCAAGCCGAGCAGCTGGTTACGTGCCGCCATCAGCGCGTCGTGGCCGAGGCCCGCGTTGTCGGTCAGCTCGAAGTCGAAGCCGGCGGCGGTACCCAGCTCGGGAATCGACGGCGGATTGAACGGGATCACGATCGCGTCCTTGTAGCCCGCGTAGCGTCCGAACATCCGCCCGATCAGCGCCTGCACCTTCTGGTTGGCATGCTGACGCGAGGCGTAGTCCTTCAGCTTCACGAACACCAGGCCCGAGTTCTGGCCGCGGCCGGCGAAGCTGAAGCCGTTCACGGTGAACGCGGATTCGACGATGTCCTTCTCGTCCTTCAGCACGTAGTCCGAAATGTCCTTCAGCGTGCGCGCGGTGGTCTCCTGGGTGGAGCCCGACGGCGTCTGCACGATCACGAACATCAGGCCCTGGTCCTCATCCGGCAGGAAGGACTTCGGCAGGCGCACGAACAGCAGCCCGACCGCGACGATCACCACCAGATAGATGATCAGCCAGCGGCCCGAACGCTTGATCACATGGTGCACGCCCTTGTGATAGTTGTCGCGGCTGCGGTTGAAGGTCCGGTTGAACCAGCCGAAGAAGCCCTTCTTCTCCTCGTGGTGACCTTGCGGGATCGGCTTGAGGATGGTCGCGCAAAGCGCCGGCGTGAGGATCAGCGCCACCAGCACCGACAGCACCATCGCCGAGACGATGGTCAGCGAGAACTGGCGATAGATCGCGCCCACCGAGCCGCCCGAGAAGGCCACCGGCACGAACACCGCCGACAGCACCAGGGCCACGCCCACCAGCGCGCCGGTGATCTGGCCCATCGCCTTCTTGGTCGCTTCCTTCGGCGAGAGCCCCTCCTCCGACATCACCCGCTCGACGTTCTCCACCACCACGATCGCATCGTCCACCAGCAGGCCGATCGCCAGCACCAGGCCGAACATCGACAAGGTGTTGATCGAGAAGCCCACCGCCGACATGATCGCGAAGGTGCCCAGCAGCACCACCGGCACCGCGATGGTCGGGATGATGGTCGCCCGCAGGTTCTGCAGGAACAGGTACATCACCAGGAACACCAGCACGATGCCTTCCAGCAGCGTCTTGACCACTTCCTCGATCGACAGGCGCACGAACGGCGTCGTGTCATACGGGTACTTGACGGTCAGGCCGTGCGGGAAGTACTTCGAGAGCTCGTCGATCTTGGCGCGCACCGCGTTGGCCGTCTGCAGCGCATTGGCGTTGGTGGCGAGCTGGATGCCGAGACCGGCCGTCGGCTGGCCGTTGTACTTGGTGTCGAAGTTGTAGTTTTCGCCACCCAGGCTCAGCTTCGCGACGTCCTTCAGCCGCACCTGCGAACCATCCTGGTTGACCTTCAGCAGGATGTTGCCGAACTCCTCGGGCGTCTGCAGCAGGGTCTGCTCGGTGATGGTCGCCTGCAGCACCGTGCCCGGCACCGCCGGCGTGCCGCCGATCTGGCCGCCCGCGATCTGCACGTTCTGCGCGGAGATCGCACTCGACACATCGACTGGCGTCAGCGAGTAGTTGGTCAGCTTGTTCGGGTCGAGCCAGATCCGCATCGCGTACTGCGAGCCGAACAGCGTGACGGTACCGACGCCGTTGAGCCGGCTGATCGGATCCTCCACGTGCGAGGCCACGTAGTTCGCGAGGTCGTACTTGTTCATGCTGCCGTCTTCCGACACGAAGGCGAGCACCAGCAGGAAGCTGCTGCTCGACTTGGTGACCTTCAGACCCAGCTGCTGCACGACCTGCGGCAGAATCGGCGTCGCCAGCGACAGCTTGTTCTGCACCTGCACCTGCGCGATGTCCGGATTGGTACCGGCCGCGAACGTCAGCGTGATGGTCGACGTACCCGAATCGTCACTGGTGGACGACATGTACAGGAAGTTGTCGAGGCCGCTCATCTGCTGCTCGACCACCTGGGTGACCGTGTCCTCGACCGTCTTCGCCGACGCCCCCGGGTAGGTGGCGGAAATCTGGATCGACGGCGGCGCGATGGTCGGATACTGGGCGATCGGCAGCGTGAAGATCGACGCGATACCGGCCAGCATCAGAATGATGGCGATCACCCACGCGAAGATCGGGCGATCGATAAAAAACTTTGCCATGAAACAGGCCCCCTGTGATTACGCGCCCGAAGCTGCCGTCGCACTCGCCGCCGAACCGGCCGCCGCCCCGCTGGCCGGCGCCGCGGACGACGCGCCCGAGGCACCGGCTGCGCCGGAAGCGCCCGAGTTCATGTCGCTCGCCGCGCTCGGCAGGCTGCTCGCATCCTTGCCCGCGTTCTGGTCGGGCGGCAGTTGCGCCGCCACCGGCTTGACCGTCATGCCCGGCTGGACCTTGCCCACGCCCTGCACGATCACGCGGTCGCCCGGCTGCAGACCACCCTCGACGATCCAGTTCTGGCCGTAGGTGCCCGAGGTCTGCAGCACGCGCGGCGCGATCTTGTTGTCCTGGCCGACCACCAGCGCGGTCGCCTGGCCCTTGGGATCGTGCTGCACGCCGATCTGCGGCACCAGGAAGGCGTTGTCGTTGCTGCCTTCGTCGATGCGCGCGCGCACGAACATGCCCGGCAGCAGCACGTGGTTCGGGTTCGGGAACAGTGCGCGGATCGTCACCGAGCCGGTGGTCTGGTCGACCGTCACGTCGGTGAACTGCAGCTTGCCCTCGAGCGGGTAGGTCTTGCCGTCTTCCAGCACCAGCTTGACCTTGGCCGCGTTCGGACCGGTCGTCTTGATGCGCCCGCTCTGGATGTCCTGGCGCAGCTTGAGGCCGTCCAGGCTCGATTGCGTGAGGTCGACGTACATCGGGTCGAGCTGCTGCAGGGTCGACATCAGCGTTGCCTGGCTGGCCTGCACGTAGGCGCCCGGCGTGACCTGCGAGATGCCGATGCGGCCCGTGATGGGCGAGAGCACGTCGGTGTAGCCGAGGTTGATCTGCGCGGTGTCGACCGCCGCCTTGCCCGAGGCCACGTCGGCCGCGGCCTGGCCGGCCGAGGCCACGGCGTTGTCGTAGTCCTGCTTGCTGACCGCGTTCGAGGCCACCAGCACCTTGAAGCGCGCGGCCTGCGCATTGGTGGAGGCGAGGTTCGCCTGGGCCCGCGCGAGCGTGGCCTTGGCACTGTTCAACTGGGCGATGTAGGGCGCCGGATCGATCTTGTACAGGCGTTGCCCTGCCTTGACATCGGTGCCTTCGGTGAACTCGCGACGCAGCACGATACCGTCCACCCGTGCGCGCACCTGGGCGACCAGGAAGGCATTGGTGCGGCCAGGCAGTTCGGTGACGACCGGCACCGATTGCGGCTGGACCGTCACGACGCCGACTTCCGGCGCCTGCTGTTGCGGTGCCGATTCTTTTTTTCCACAGGCGGCAAGGAAGACTGCTGCCGCGGCGACACTGATTAAGCGGTATGGAACCCGTTCGACGCGCATGGAACGACCTCGTTCGTAACAAAAGAAGTAAGTGCTTGGCCTGGGGCCGCGACACGAATGCGCCTTGCGGCGCCGATCGAACACACCAGAAATGCAGGACTGCGAATACGACAACGGCACGCATGCTGCCGTGCCGGGGGACGTCGCGCGACAACCGCGACGCAATACGGGAGGGAAATCAGCAGAGGTGGATATTAACTGATTGCCGCATGGGTATTCGATCTACTGCTTGGGCCCTTCGATCGTGGGTGGTATTGTATATACGTTCATGTATGTATGTAAAAGGTGTTCATGAACGATACAAATTCTTACAAATTACCGACGGTTACGCACGTAAGTTCACGCGCCGATCCCTTCTCCGGATCAAGCAATCATCGGTTTTCCAGGCTCATCATCAACGTCGCCGACCTCATCAGTACCGGCGCAGCACAGGCACAGCAATGGTCAGACGTACCAAAGAGGAAGCGCTCGCGACCCGCAACGGCATCCTCGACGCCGCCGAGCACGTCTTTTTCGAGAAGGGCGTCTCGCACACCACGCTCGCCGACATCGCCCAGCACGCGGGCGTCACGCGCGGCGCGATCTACTGGCATTTCGCGAACAAGGGCGAGCTGTTCGATGCCATGTTCGACCGCGTGTTCCTGCCGATCGACGAGCTGAAGGCAACCTCCGACAAGCCCCGCGCCGACCCGCTCGGACGCATCCGCAAGATCCTCGTCTGGTGCCTGCTGGGCGTCGCGCGCGATTCGCAGCTGCGGCGCGTGTTCAGCATCCTGTTCCTGAAATGTGAATATGTCGCGGACCTCGAGCCGCTGCTGCAGCGCAATCGCGCCGGCATGTCCGAGGCGCTGCACAACATCGAGGGCGACATGAAGCAGGCGGTCGCCGACGGCGAACTGCCGGCTGATCTCGACACCTGGCGCGCCACCCTGATGCTGCACACGCTGGTCAGCGGCTTCGTGCGCGACATGCTGATGCTGCCCGACGAGATCGACGCCGAGCAGCATGCCGAGCCGCTGGTCGACGCGGTGTTCGACATGCTGCGGCTGAGCCCCGCGCTGCGACGCAAGCCGGCGGCCTGAAAGATTCGGCAAGGGGAGCAAAGACGGCGGCGCCCGCCGCCGGGTACCTAGCCGGCAAGCCCGGCCGGTCGCGTCTCACATGCCGTCACATGCCGAGCCAGCGCGCCACGCCGAGCCCGACCACCACCAGCGCCACCACCGTCAGCCAGACCCAGGCCGGCACGGCCACGCCCGAGGCGCGGCCATCGGGCATGGCGCCGCCCGCCCGCCCCGCCAGCGCGCCGCCGAACGCGGAGCGCTCGCGCGCGCGGCGCAGTGCTGCCGACAGGCCGTCGGGACGCAGGAACACATGGCGGTGGCGCGGCTCGGCCGTGGCGAGATTCGGCGCGAGGCCGAATTTGGCCAGCAGGCTGGCGGCGAACTCGGAGAAGAAATCGTCGGCGCAGCGCCGCAGGCCCTGCTCGACCTGGCGCGGCGGCAGTTCGGCGAGCGGCCCCGCGGCGGTAGCGCGGATCGTGTAGTGGATACGTGTGACGAGCCCGTCGGCGACGCGATGGCCGGACAGGCGCACGTCGAGCTGCCCGCGCAGCAGGCCGCCGCCTTCGGTGCGCGCGATGAACACGAGGCTGCGGCGCGGCCGCCCGCCCGAGGTCGGCTGGAGATGGACGCGGACTTCGTAGCGCGCGCGCAGCGGCCCGAGCGGCACCGTCAGCACCAGCGTGTAGTCGTCCTGGGACAGCCGGGTCAATGCTTCGCAGTGCTCGACGCTCGCGCGCAGCAGCGCGAGATCGTGCAAGGCCGCCCAGACCTTCGACGGCGCAAGCGCAACCCGCAGCGCGTCGTTCAGCTCCATGCTTCTCCCCGAAATCCGCGGTCGCCGCCGCGCCATCCTGCGATGCCGTCGCGCCGCCAGAAGGCCGACGGTCGAAAAAAAACCACGGCCCAGGCCGTGGTTTTCATTATCTAGGAAATGCCGCGATCGCGTGCGGGATCGGGCACCGCCGGCCGGCGAGCCGACAAAAAGCTTACTGCGCCGCCCAGGAAAAGGCGAGCTTCGCGTCACCCTTGGCCGGCACCGTCACATTGCGCATCTCGGTCTTGCCGTTGTAATTCGCGCTCACCTTGTAGGCGCCCGGTGCGAGCCGCACCAGCATGTAAGGGCCGCGCGTATCGGCCTTCAGCACCTCGCCGTCGTGGCCCATGATCGAGACGTGCACGCCCGAGAGGTATTCGCCGCCCGCGCCGGTGAAGCGGATCGACAGCGGCCACTGGTGCTCGGCGCGCTGGAAGGCATTCGACTCGTCGAGGCCGACGCCGCCCGACACGTAGCTGACGTCGCCCTGCTGCTTGACGTCGGGCAGCCCGGACTGCGCATAGGCACCGCCCGCCAGGCCCAAGGCCAGCGCGGCCGCAAGCAGGAATTTCGAAACGTGTTGTTGTTGCATGGTTCGTCTCCTTACTGGGTCGGAAAACGGAAGGCGGCACGGGGATGCCGCCACGAAACCAGGCTTGCCGCCCGGCCGGGGATCCAAGCTGCAAAGCCAAGCAAGATGCGATCCCGGCCGGCCGGATGGTTCGGATCAGCTCAGATCGACCGGCACGAAGATCTGCGCGTCGTCACGCTGGATCAGCAGCGCCAGGCTGTTGCCGGCGTTCTTGACCGCGTCGCGCAACTGCTCGGGGCTGGTGACCGGGCGGCCGTTCACCGCCAGGATCACGTCGCCGGGCTGGATGCCGGCATTGGCGGCCGGCCCGGTGGCCTGCTGCACCACCAGCCCGTGCGTGAGCGAGCTGCCGGCGCGCTCCTGCGGGCTCAACTGGCGCACCGCGACGCCCAGGCGCCCCTGCTCGGCCGGCTCGTCGTTGCCGGCGACCTGCTGGTTGTCCGCCAGCGAGGTGAGGGTCACCGTCACGTCCTTGCGTGCCTTGTCGCGCCAGATCTGCAGGTCGGCCTTGGTGCCCGGCTTGAGGCTGGCGATCTGGCCCGGCAGCATGGTCGAATCCTGCACCGGCGTGCCGTTCACCGACAGGATCACGTCGCCCGGCTGCAGGCCGGCCTTGGCGGCCGGGCCTTTCGGATCGACCGAGCTGACCAGCGCACCGTCGGGCTTCTGCAGTCCGAACGAACTGGCCAGCGTCTGGTCGAGGCCCTGCACCGCCACGCCGAGGCGGCCGCGGCTCACGTGGCCGGTCTTCACCAGTTCGTCCTTGACCTTGATCGCCTCGTTGATCGGGATCGCGAACGACAGGCCCTGGAAGCCGCCCGTCTGCGAGTAGATCATCGAGTTGATGCCGATCACCTCGCCCTGCAGGTTGAACAGCGGGCCGCCGGAATTGCCGGGGTTGACCGGCACGTCGGTCTGGATGAACGGCGTGTAGTTCTCGTCGGGCAGCGCGCGCGACTTCGCGCTGATGATGCCCGAGGTCACGGTGTTGTCGAAGCCGTAGGGCGAGCCGATCGCCACCACCCACTGGCCGACCTTGCTCTGCTGCGGATCGCCGATCTTCACGGTCGGCAGGCCGCTCGCGTCGATCTTGAGCACCGCCACGTCGGACTGCTTGTCGGCGCCGATCACCTTGGCGCGGTACTCGCGCTTGTCGGTCAGCTTGACGGTGACCACGTTGGCGCCGTCGATCACGTGCGCGTTGGTCAGGATGTAGCCGTCAGGACTCACGATGAAGCCCGAGCCGAGGCTGGTGCTCGGCGTGTCGTCGGCCTGGCCGCCGCCACCGCCCATGCCCGGCACCTGGCCGTAGAAGTGCTTGAAGAACTGGTAGAACGGATCGCTCGGGTCGATCGGCAGTTGCTGCGCGCCGCCACCGCGACGCGCCGAAGCCTTCACCACGTGCTTGGCGCTGATGTTGACCACCGCCGGGCCATAGGTTTCGACCAGCCCCGAGAAATCGGGAATCCCCGTCTTCGCGGCGGCCTCGGCCGGCATCAGCGCGGCGGCCTGCGCCGGCGAGATGATCTGCGGCGGTTCGGCATGACGCGTGCCGGCCACATAACCGGCGGACAAAGCGGCCGCGACGGCCACGACGACGGCGCTGCGCGCCAGGAAACGGGTGTTCATCGTTCTACCTCCTCGTTGTTGGTTCGCAGCGTAAAGGCACTGTCTTAAAGGAGGCTTAACGGAATCGGGGGCGGATCGCAAACCCTCGCCACACGGCCTTCAAATGGCTTTCAGGCGAGACGCGCGCCGGGAAACGCGATCTCCACCAGCAGGCCCCCCGCGGGCGATTCGCCGAGCGTGACGGTGGCGCGCTGCTGGGCGGCCACGCGCTTGACGATCGCCAGGCCCAGGCCGCTGCCGGACACGTCGGTGCGCACGCGCGCCGAGGAATCGCGATAGAAGCGGTCGAACACGCGCTCGCGCTCCTCGGGCGGGATGCCGGGGCCGCTGTCGGCCACCCGCACCAGCGCACGGCCCTCGCCGAAGCTCAGCGAGACGTCGATGCGCCCGCCTTCCGGCGTGTACTTCACGGCATTGTCGAGCACGTTGTTGAGCATCACGCGCAGCGCGCCGATATCGGCGTCGACGATGGCCGGCTGGGCCTCCTCGATGCCGAGATCGATGTTGCGCTTCTGCGCGACCACCGCCTGCGCGCTCACGCAATGCGCGAGCACGTCGGCCAGCGCGACCGGCTCGCGCACCGTGGCGCCGTCGGGCTCGGAGCGCGCCAGCGCGAGCAGTTGCTCGGCCAGGCGCGTGGCGCGCGTGACGCCGATCTGCAGGTCGGCCAGCGCCTCGCGGCGGGTCTCGTCGTCCTGCGCGCGCGCCACCAGCTGCGCCTGGATCTGCACCGCGGCCAGCGGCGTGCGCAGCTCGTGCGCGGCATCGGCGACGAAGGCCTTCTGCGTGTCGAGAGCGGCTGCCAGGCGCGCCAGCAAGCCGTTGAGCGCATGCACGAGCGGCTGCACTTCCTGCGGCAGGCGGTTGTCGGGCAACGGGTCGAGCGCCTCGGGCCGACGCGACTCGACCGCGCGCGTGACGCGCCGCAAGGGCCGCATGCCGCGCCCGACGATCATCCAGACCGCCGCGCCGAGAAACGGCAGCAGCAGGATCAGCGGCCACACGGTGCGCAGCGCGACGCTGGCGGCCAGCCGGTTGCGCACCGACAGCGGCTGCGCGAGCTGGACCACGTTGTCGCCGACGATCGCGCCGTACACGCGCCATTCGCCGCGATCGGTGCGTTCGGTGGAGAAGCCCAGCTCGGCGCGCGGCGCGATCGGCGCACGCGGATGCGAGAAGTACATCAGGCCGCCGTTGCGGTTCCAGATCTGGATCACGATGCCCTCGTCGCCGTTGGTGCGCGAGCCGAACACCTGCGAGAAGGGCTCCGAGGGCAGCGCCGCGGCGATCGCCTGGAGCTGGTAGTCGAACAGTTCGTTGGCCTCGGCCAACGCCTGGCGATAGATCAGCCAGCCCGCGGCGCCCACGCCCGCGACCACGATCGCGAGCAGCCAGATCAGCAATTGATGGCGAATCGACCTCACGCGCTACGATTCCTTGACGACCATGTAGCCGAGCCCGCGCACGTTGCGGATCAGGTCGGAGCCGAGCTTCTTGCGCAGCGCGTGGATGTAGACCTCGACCGTGTTGCTGCCGATCTCCTCGCCCCAGCCGTACATCTTCTCCTCCAGCTGGCTCTTCGAGAGCACCGCGCCGGGCCGCGCCAGCAGCGCCTCGAGCAGGGCGAACTCGCGCGCCGAGAGGGCCACCGCCGCGCCGTCGAGCGTGACCTGGTGCGAGGCCGGGTCGAGCGTGAGCGCGCCGTGGCGGATCACCGATTCGCTGCGCCCCGACTGGCGGCGGATCAGCGCGCGCATGCGTGCGCCCAGTTCGTCGAGATCGAAGGGCTTGACGAGGTAGTCGTCGGCGCCGGCGTCGAGCCCCTTGACGCGGTCCGAGACGGCGTCGCGCGCGGTGATGATCAGCACCGGCAGCGCGTGGCCGCGCGAGCGCAGGGTGCGCAGCACGTCGACGCCGTCGCGCTTGGGCAGGCCCAGGTCGAGCAGCATCAGGTCATAGGTTTCGCCGCCGATGGCGGTCAGCGCGGCCTCGCCGTCCTGGACCCAGTCCACCGCGAAACCGTCGGCCTTGAGCGCCTTGCGCACGCCCTCGGCAATCATCTTGTCGTCTTCGACCAGCAGGATACGCATCGTGCCAACCCTGGATGCAGGAAATTCGATGCCGGCCATTGTAGCCCCAGCCGCGGCTCATTTCGTCATCCCGGCGACGATGCTTGTCTCTACAATGTGCACACTCCGGCGCCACCGAGCCGGCACCGCACTACCCCTGCACGTCGATGAACCACACCATCCGCCCGACCGATTTCCTTCCCCGTTCCGCCCGCGCCGCACGCGCGGCCCTGGTCCTCGCCGCCTGCGCGGCCCTCGCGGTCGCCACGCCGGCCGAGGCCCGCAAGAAGCCGCG